>JAQBPV010000204.1 GCA_028287345.1 Gemmatimonadota bacterium | reverse complement strand
AATGCACCGCTGGCCTTCGAGCTCGTGGCCGATGCGGTGGCTCGGCCGTCGTTCGAGCCAAAGGAAGTGGAGCTTGCGCGCACACAGCTGCAGTCGGCTTTGCAGCTCGAGCAGTCGCAGCCGAGCTCTCTCGCGGCCCGGTTCTTCGCCGCGCAGCTGTTTGGAGCGCATCCGTACGGCAAGCGTCCCACGGCAACGTCCGTAGGCACCCTCACCGTCAACGATCTTCGCGCCTTCCAGAAGAACCTTCTCGTACCGAAGGGCGCGCTGCTGGTCGTCGCGGGTGACATCGGCCTTGCTCGCGCGCGTGAGCTCGCGCAGAAGAGCTTCGGCAGCTGGTCGGGCAGCGCGATGGCGCAGTCCAGGCGTGCCACGCCACCGATTCGTCCGCGCACGGAGATCCTTCTCGTGCATCGTCCAGGTTCGGTGCAGAGCAACATCATCGTTGGAAACCTGACCTACGCTCCCTCCGATCCGAGTTACTACGCACTCACCGTCGGCAGCCGCATCCTTGGTGGCGGCAGCGATGGTCGTCTCTTCAAGTCGCTGCGCGAACAGAAGAGCTGGACGTACGGCGCCTACTCGCAGCTCTCGCGCAATCGTGACATCGGCACCTTCGAGGCAACTGCCGAGGTGCGCAATGCCGTCACCGACTCCGCGCTCACCGAACTGTTGGGGCTCACGCGGAGCCTCGGTACGACGCCGGCGCCTCTCGTCGAGCTCGATGCGGCAAAGGGTGGTCTCGTCGGCAGCCTTCCGTTGCAGCTCGAGACCGCACAGGGCATCGCCGAGCAGGTTGGCCGCTACACGATGCTCGGCCTCCCGAAGGACTTCATTCGCACGCTGCGTCCGCGACTCGCCGCGGTGTCTGCGCCGCAGGTTCGCGCGGCCGCGAACAAGTTCATGCGTCCCGACCAGGCGCTCATCGTCGTCGTGGGCGATGGCGCGCAGATCTACGACAAGCTCGCGAGGATCGCGCCGACGCGCATCGTGAACGCGCAGGGTGATGCGATGACGCCGGCTGATCTCGTGCCACGCGTCACGGCGTTGCCGGTCGACCTGACGAAGCTCACCGAGCGTGCCGACAGTTTCACGGTGCTCGTGCAGGGCAATCCCATGGGCCACCAGACGACGTCGCTGAAGAAGAGCGCCAATGGCTTTACCTATCGAAGCGCCGCGATCATCGGACCGATCATGCAGCAGTCGTTCGAGTCAACGTTCGGCAACGATCTCGCTCCGCGCACAGTGAAGGCGGAGGGCAAGGTCCAGGGGCAGGAGCTGAAGATAGATCTCGCCTATGCGAACGGCCGGGTAAAGGGCATGAGTATCACTCCCACGCCGACTGGACCGAAGACGGTGAACGTCGACACGACATTGGCGCCCGGCGTGCTCGACGACAGCTTCGTCAGCGCACTCGTGCCCGGACTGACGTGGACGCCGAATGCGAAGTTCACGATCAGTGCTTTCGCAGGGACCAGCGGCACTGTGAGGCAGTTCACGATGACCGTGGCCGCAACGGAGACGATCACTGTGCCCGCAGGCACCTTCCCATCGTATCGCGTCGAGATGACCGGCGGCGAACAGCCGATCACCTTCTGGGTCACCGCCGCGCAGCCGTATCGCACCATCAAGATGGCGTTCACGGGCGCTCCCGTGGAGTTCGTGCTGGTGAAGTAGCATGCGCATCATCACCGAAGCGGAAGTCCCCGGACTTCTGCCCATGGATGAGTGCATGGATGTCATGGCGAGTGCGTTGGCGACGCTTGCCAGGGGCGGCGCCATCCTCCCGCTTCGGCCGCTCATGCGCATTCCGCAGAAGGCGGGCATCCTCGGCATGATGCCGGCGTACATGGACACACCGGACGCGATGGGCGTGAAGGTCATCACGGTATTCAACGGCAATCACGGCACCGAGTACGACTCACACCAAGGTGTCGTTCTGCTTTTCGAGGCCGATCACGGATCCATCGTTGCCGTGATCGACGCGAGCTCGGTCACGGCCATTCGCACCGCTGCAGTGTCGGGCGTGGCGACGCGACTGCTCGCCCGCACCGATGCGAGCGACTTGTGCATCCTGGGCTCCGGCGTTCAGGCGCGCACGCATCTCGAGGCGATGCTGGTCGCGCGACCGGTGACGCGCGTCCGCGTGTGGAGCAGAAACGCGAGCAGTGCACGTGACTTTGCGCGCGTGGAGTCAAAGCGTCACGGTATCGTCGTCGAAGCTATCGAGTCAGCGCAGCAGGCTGTGGACGGCGCCGACATCATCTGCACCACCACGTCGTCGCGCGAGCCTGTTCTCGAAGGCGAATGGATCACGCCTGGAGCGCACATCAATGCCGTCGGCTCGAGTACGCCCACTGCGCGTGAGCTCGACAGTGCCGCCGTCGCTCGCGCGAAGCTCTTCGTGGATCGCCGCGAGTCAACGCTGAACGAAGCGGGAGACTTCCTCATTCCGAAATCGGAAGGTCTCATCGGAGACGGGCACATTCGCGCCGAATTAGGCGAGATCCTGCTCGGTACGCAGAAGGGTCGAGAGTCCGACGATGAGATTACGCTCTTCAAGTCGCTCGGCCTCGCCGTCGAGGACGTCGCGGCAGCGCACCATATCTATGCGCGGGCCGTAGAGCGCGGTGTGGGAACGTCCGTCGAGATGGGCGGGAAGCGAAGCACGACCTAGCTGTCTCCGCTCTGCAGCGAAGACCTGCTTCGCGTTCTACGCGGTAGCTGCGCTCGGGAACACGATGCTCAGCGTCGTGCCCTTCCCCACTTCGCTCTCGAGCGTCAATGCAAAGCCGAGCGATTCGCAGAGCGCCCGCGAGATGCGAAGTCCGACGCCCGCGCCGCCGAACCGCGCGCCGGTGTCGAATTCAGCCTGCTCGAACGCCTCGAACACGCGAGCCTGCGCATCGGGCGCGATACCGATGCCCGTGTCGATCACATCGAGGCGACACGGCTTGCCCGTCTCCGCATCGCGCACGACCGACAGGCGAACGCTCCCTCCTGCCGGTGTGAACTTGAGCGCGTTGCCCACCAGGTTGATAAGGACCTGACGGAGCTTGCCCTCGTCGGTATGGAGCGGTGCGAGTGGTTTGGCCTCGGCGCTGGCTTCCAGTTCGACCGTGAGCGAAACGCCAGCAGCCGCTGCCTCGTCGACGAAGCTCTCCGTGATGGCTCGCGCCGTTTCGTCCAGCTGCACCCATGTGCAGCGGATCTGCAGCTCGCCCTGCTCGATCTTCGACAGGTCGAGAATGCGATCGACGAGCTGCAACAGGTGGCCGCCGTTGGAGCTGATGCGCTCTGCGTAAAGCAGATCGCGCGTGCCGAGCGTCTTCGCGCCATTCCGGCGAAGAACGTTGGCGAAGCCGATGATGGAATTGAGTGGCGTCCTGAGCTCGTGGCTCATGTTCGCCAGGAACTCCGACTTCGCGCGATTCGCCTCTTCCGCGGTGTTCTTCGCGAGGTGCAACTGGGTGTTCGCACGGCTGAGTGCCGCGCGCGTTTCGGCGCTCTTCCGGCGCACGACCCGCAGCTCGATCTCGTCCAGTGCGATTGCCGCAAGATCGCAGAGCGATTGCACGTCCTCGGCAGACCAGACACGCGGCTTCGAATCGATCACGCTGAGGGCGCCGATCGCCTGTCCCTCGAGCACGAGCGGAATGCCGACGTAGGCAATCACGCCGAGACGCTCGATGGTCACAATGTTGGCGTACCGTTTGTCGGACGTGGCGTCAGAGATGACGAGCGGGGTGGCAGACTGCAGTGTGTGATGCGTGAACGTCAGTTCGCTCTGTTCGCGTGACACCACAACGGTCTCGTCGAATCCGCACATCGACTTCGCGAAGATGCGAGACTCATCGACGACGGTCAGGAACGCCGCCGGCACGTCGAGCAGCTTCGTTGCCAGTCGTGTCAGCCGGTCGAACCGCTCCTCGCGTTCCGAGTCCAGCAGTCCCGACGCTTCCACCATGGCGACACGCGCTGGATCGCTGAGCACGCGGTGCAACGGATCGGCCTCGTCGCTCGTCGTAGCCGGCGAGGCGTCGAGGGTGTCGAGTTGCTCGCGGATGCATCGCAGCAGATCAGCCGCCATGAACGGCTTCTGGATGAACACGACTTCCGCTGCGTCGATGCCTCGGCTCATCACCTCGTCGCCGCCGTAGCCCGACATGAAGACGGCCTTGAGGCCGGGTCGCGCACGACGCAGCCGCTCGACGACGACACCGCCAGTCATTCCAGGCATGATCGCATCCGACAACACGAGATCGATCCGCCCGTCGAATTCCTCCGACACAGCGAGCGCGGTCTGCCCGTCGCACGCCTCGAGCACCGAATAGCCCCGAGAGCGCAGAGACCGCACCGCGACCTGGCGCACCCACTGATCGTCGTCGACCACCAGGATGGTCTCCGCGTTCGGTGCTACCTCGGTAGCCGCAGAGGTCTGCGTAGACACTACGGCTGCACTGGCGGGCGGAGAACTGTCATGAACGATGGACCCGGACGAGTAGAGTGGGGCTACGCACCTGGCGACGATGCGTACTTCCTCCCGGCAAGTATCGGCCGCTTTCGCCCGGAACATGAGTCTGCGCTCATCTTGATGGCAAGCGTTCGCGACACCACGTCTGTTTACTTGCTGTTGCGCAGTCGCAATAGCGCACAAAAGCAATGCGCCGCAGCGATGGAATCTCGCTGCGGCGCATTGCTTTGATGTATGGGCCTGAGAGGAGTTGAACCTCTGACCTCACGCTTATCAGGCCGCTATCAAGTGCTGATGAGACGCGAATATGCGCCAGTCCAGCAGCGAGATCAAGCAGGTCCGCCCATCGGCGCTGACACGCGCTGATGGGATTTGGCACTGTGACTGACACTACCCACCGGGGGTTCTGAATGGCCACAAAAGAGCGCCCCCTGTACACCCCGGCATGATGCGGTCTTTCTACTCGGGCGTTCTCTGGCCAAGTCCCCGTTTTACCGCGAGTCAATGCACATCGGAAGGGAAGTCACGGACGACGCTTCACGCGCCCTCGCGCAGCATGAGTTCCATGTGCGCTCGCGTTTGCTCGGTGTGGAACCTCGACCAAGCTTCCTGCTCTGCGTTGTAGGCGGCGAGATCGACAGTCCTCGGTCGGAACCAAGTCGCGCGAATCGGTGGAGTTGATCCAACGATCCAGCGGAATGCGTTCTCCGCGATCAGCTTCTGAAACAGTAACGTCTGCTCGATCGTGCAGACGCGCGACGTTCGTGGAGGTCTTCCGACCTGCGCGTACAGAAGCCGCGCTGGGGACAGCGGAAGGAGTAGTTCTGTTCCGGGTTGGCCCCAACCGCCGCGGAAATCATAGTGGTCATGGCCAAAGTACTGGAGCCGCATGACTGGCTGATCGGACGTATACCAGCGCCAGCCGGGATGAGGTTCGAGCACATCCCATGCGTGATGCTCTAGCAACTGAGAAATGTCATTGACGCAATGCTCCACGGAGTTCAACCACAACTCCCTTCCGACCACCGCCCGAATCTCAATCAGTCCTCTGTTCGGGTCGTCCTCCGTGGCGTCCGTGTGGATTCGCACATCGACCGAATGCGAGTGAAGCGGCAAATCTTCCTGACTTTCGAGCTTGTATTCGCCCTTAGCGGCCATCCGCAGTGACTCCGCCGCGCCGTTGGCGATGTTCTCAAGCACAGGACTCAAAGCGCTCGACACGCGGGTCGTGAACTCTGAATAGCCAGCCGGAGTGCGCACATCGAGCGCAGCGACATAGCGGGCGAGGATGCGACGTTCCCGCGCACTCAGAGTAACTCCCCGCTCTAGCCGATCAAGAACGGGGGTGGCCGGATTCTCGACTTCATGATTGAACCACTGCTCGACCTTATCGCTGTCCTGACCCTCAGCCACAGACGTGTAGAGGTCGCGCTGAACGGCGATGCCTTTCGGCGAACGAAGGCGCCACGGGGGAACAGCTACATGTGGTACTAACAGTGGGTATGCCCACACCCTCCCGGTCGTGTCCGGGGAGAACCGCCCAAGGTAGGAGCGAGGCGTGTAGTGGCTTTCACGGGCTGGCGGGAGCGTACCGCTCATGGCGGTCTCCTCGGTTGAGTACTACTCCCGAAGATATACCGATACCACGAATGGTGCCAACGCCGCCGGGCGTGGTCGCTAGCCGCCCAATCTCATCGACCAGAGGCGTGCCTGCACAACAGGTCCGGCTGAGGCCGCAAACACCTCCTGAGCCACCCCATTTTGGTCACACGGTAGGCTGGAGTTCTGTAAGCCATTCTCCGAGATCTGTTAGTTCGCGGCTCCCACGTTCCAGCAACAATTCAGTCATGAGTGGCCCGTGTTTCGTCTTGTCATACCTCGCTCGGGTTTCTGTAAGCTCAGAGAACAGCGACGCCAGTAGGTTTGCGCCATCGACTTTTTCGGCGAATGTTGCGTCAGATACAGCAATTCCCTTTGGGCTGAATCGTGCTCCGTTTGCCGCCATCCACTCATCGACGCTGTTAGATGAATGGTCGCAAGCACGACCTTCATCATCCCGATTGAGAACGGTAACGATAGCCTCAGAGTCAAGTAGAAAGTTCTCGTACATCCTGCGCGGTAGGAAATGCACCAGCCCTCGTCCTGCCTCTTGGAGACGTTTCAAGGTGTTCGCGTCTCGATTCTCTCGGTCGAGTACAAAGGCGACGGCGGGCGGCATGAGTGAAGCGCCCGCTGACAGTCGGTGATACATCCCTACGATCTTCTCGGCATGGCGTCCGTCGAGATCCGCCGTATGCGCCACCGCAAGTACTTCGACGCCTATGAGTGATGCGGGCGACACGCTGCGCATTATCATCGGAAAACACAATTCCTCCGTCTTGCCTTCGCACCAAAGTATTCGATCAGGTCCGTACACGTCCGATAGCCGAGCGCCGACTTCGGTGAGAAATGCTGTGAGATCTGCGCTATTGCGCATGTCGATCTCACTGACAACGCTCTGCTCTGGCTCGCGTCGCACGATATACATCCGCTGCGCTGCTGCTGTACCGAGCGCCGTAGGCGAGTGAGTCGTGATGATGTACTGGTGCTGAGCGTATCGCCCGAAGATCTCGAACAGCTTTCTGATTGCACCCGGATGGAGAAAGCTGTGCGGCTCGTCGATCAGAATGATCCGTGGGAATCGGGCAGTGACTACGACATAGAGCATGGCCAGCACCTGGCCAATACCCGTCCCACTCTCTGAAAGCGCAATTGCGAGGTCATCACGTCCGAGCGTCGGATCCGTGTCCCAAACGTCAATACGAAGCCGCGACTGGTCGATCTGTCGCACACTCACGTGTGTGATATGAGGGAATACTTCCCTGACGCGATCCAGCAGTTCTCGGTAACGGTAGAAGTTCGATGCCTGCAGGTTGTTCAATACCTCGGCAAGGTTGGTTGCATCAGAGGCCAACTCGAACGACGTGCCCGTATTCCCAATCGCGAAGTTATAACGCTGAGTGCGAAACTCGTAGATCCGAGGGCTCACGTATGACCAAAGAGCACCAGCATAGTCTGGCTGATTCCCAAGTCCAGCCAAGACGCCGTTAAAATCGTTAGGATGAAGCAGATTGGCCGCGATAACGGTCAGTTGCGGATTGGGATGCATCGACGCTAGTCGCATACTTGTTTCTACTTGTAGCTTTTCCTCGACTATCAGCGTCCCGCCAGAGCGCTTAGCCTCGTTGAGCTGATCAATCGCCCACTGCTCGTTCCCCTGTACCGTGCCAATCTGCACCCTGACTAGACCCGCTAACACTTCTCTGATCTCATCCCCCTCCATTCGGACACTTCTAGTGATGCGCGTCTGACCCCGCGGTACTGAGGCTTGGGAAGGAAGTGTCGCTACGCTTTTGTGTGGATTGTTTATCCGCGCCGTACTTCCGAGCGCTTCCATAAGTGCCGTCTTACCAGCATCGTTCTGGCCCACGATGATGTTCATCCCCGGCGAGAACGTGATTGTGCCCGTATCGCGAAACCGCTTGTAATCTTCGACGCGAAGGCTCTGAATCCACATGAAGATGGGAAGGAAGAAGGCCGTTGGTATTGCGTGAGCCGCGCTGCGGCTTATCGAGGAAACGGACTATCCGCCCCATATCCCTACATAACTGTCGAACCGACCTCGCGTTAGCGTCGCGAGGGGGACCCATCTTGTCGATTCGCCCTCCCCGCCTACCCCCCCTCACATTGCTGCGAACGTCCAGCACTCGGTTGCAAAGCCACCAGCAGAGTGATTCTCCACTGCCCTCACCAGCAAACCTCTAGGCATCAGGGATGATGGTGGCTCATCCGCGGTGTTCGCCTCGCGTGACTGGCCCAAGGTTTGCCCTTTCCGTTCTCCGCGGTTCGGCATCGGAAGTTCCCGCCATGCAGGTGAGTGCGATCCCTGCGCTGGACACGCCAAATAACTGCAATCCCAAATAACCCGCTCTTGCTCGGTTCTTCTCTCGATGCTGAGGGATAGACGAGTAAACTCTGAACCGCGAACGGACGAACATGTCCGTTCAGTCGCCGGGGGAGGATGCAGATGGCGTCAGTCATACGACCATACACGCAGTAGTCCAGCGTCCGAGGAAAGAACCTCATTGCGCTACAACCGTGCACCCGTCCCGTCAAAATGACGGGAAGCTTGCTCACGCCCAACAACCTTGACTACAGCAACACAATGACAATTCCAACTCATAACGGCGTATTGGGCAGCATCTGGCCGCGCCATCGCGCTAATCATCGCTTTGCACTTCTGAGTGACAGCGAGCTTGGCCACTTGCCCCCCGTTCGATTCCTCGTCGACAAGATTCTTCCCGAGGGATGTGCGGCTGCGCTAATCGGAGGACCGGCAAGCTTGAAGTCGTTCATCGCACTTGCAATTGCTATGTGCATCGCCACAGGAATGGAGTGGATGGGATTTCCGCTTCGCCGTGGCCGCGTGCTCTACATCGCGGCAGAAGGGGGAAGTGGCTACCGGGACCGGGTTGAGGCGTGGAAGATCGCGAACAATTTCGACGGCGAGGCAGGCGTGGACTTCCTCATCGGTCCAGTAAACCTGCTTTCGAGTAATGACATCGACGCACTACTCGACCTCATGCAGCTACAGGTGGAACCGTACGTACTCGTCATCTTCGACACCTTCGCCCGATGCTTCGTGAACGGAGATGAAAACTCCGCGCGCGACGTAGGCGTGGCGATTTCGAGCATCGACCGTATTCGCAATGAGTGCGGTGCAGCCGTTCTTGTGGTGCATCACAGCCGAAAGGGCGATGACGTGGAACGGGGAAGCAGTGCCCTTCGTGGCGCACTCGACATGGCCGCACACACCAAACGCGAAGGGGAGTCCGTTACGCTGACGTGTGGGAAGATGAAGGACGGGCCAGAGTTCGACGACGTTCGGCTTCGCCTCATACCCACGGAGCCGTCTGCCATTTTGCAGCGTGACTCCGTGACTTCGGCGCATCGAGAAGAACCACAACTTTCACCGCGTGCAAAACAGGCTCTGGATGTTCTTGGGGACGATCCAGTCACGTACTCCGAATGGAGGTATTTGGCCATCTCCGCTGGCATTCCAGAGAGCACCTTTGACCGGATGCCACGCAATCTCAAAATCAGCGGATTCGTTCAACAGCTTGAGGACGGACGGTACCTCAAGGTCCCTGAGGAGCGAGACACGGAGATGGCGTCGTGAGTGACTCCTTTATGCAGATATTCATTCCGCTGGACGCGGGCTACGGCCTCACCACTGGAATCCTTCTCATTGGCTTTGCATCTCCCGACGGACCCATGATCCGTATCACTCCCGGATGCAAGGACGTGGAAGATGAGGAGCCACATGAAATCGACAGTAGGCACCTCCCCGCTTTCGACGTTGAAGTGGCCCGCAAGGTGCGCGAAGCAATCTCGCGTATTGAGAGCGCTATTGCCGATTTCCTCGGCGACGAGGCGGATGATGTCTGATCCCGCATCTGTCACCGATGCGCTCCGGGCCATCGCTGATCCACTCCCTCCGGGCTCCGGTGTAATGCTCCCGGTTGAGTGGCTACGCGCCGTTGCAGACATGCAGGAGCGCGCTCCGAACAAACCAGCATGCGGCGATGTTGACCTCACCGTGCGCGAGGTTGCCGAACTGCTGGATCGAAAGGCGAGTACAGTCCGAGGATGGTGCGCGAGCGGCAAGCTTGAGGCGTATAGGCTCAACAGTAGGGAGTGGCGTATTCCACGCGAAGCGCTGAGAGCCTTGCAGGAGCGGCAGCGGTCCGCCATGAAAGCAGCCAACCCCGCCGCGAGTGTTGATCTTGGCGCATGGAGGCGAAGGAAAAACATGTAGCAGAGGGCGGGCACCGAATTGAGCCAGGATCTCATCGGTGCCCGGTCTCGTTTACGCTGCGTCGGCTCGAATTAACCGCAGTCGCGGAGCAAGTGATTCTTGATGCTGCTCTACTCGGTACTCGACGTGTGCGCTGCGATGCCGGACGGTGCCGAGGTGGCCATAGACGCGCTTGATGAGCGCATCGCCTCCGTGACCAAGCTCCTTGGCGACCGTGTATTGAGCGACTGGTGCACCATGGTCGATAGTTTGTAGACGTGCTGCCGTGTACGTGTGGCGAAATGCGTACGGCCTCACTTCCCCACGCTTCCAGCCCACACTTACCGCGACGTTGTCGATCATCTTTCGCACGTCGGTAATCATTCCCGTTCCCTTGACGCTTGGAAACAGAAGGCCATCTGTGGGAGGCGCGACATCTGATCCAAGATACTCACTCAGGATTTCTTCTAGCTGTGGCCAAAGCGTCACGCTCCGATGACTCATCCCGGTCTTGAGCCTCCGCCATTTGTTCGGACGAAAGGTCACAGTACGTCGAGTGAAGGACACGTCGCCTACTTCAAGGCCAAGTACCTCGGACGGACGTCCCCCGGTCAAGAGGAACGACGCGAGGAGCGGATGCACAAAAGGCATCGCAATGTCCTCACGACGCGGACGGTAGACGCGCGCGCTTTCGAGGAGGAGGGCCGCATCTGGCACTTCGAGCCATCCAGCCTCACCCCTTCCTTCGCCGTCTTGGGGCTTGTCCATGAGCGCTGAGACGGGATTGTGTCCGACACCGACACGCTGCTGTCCAATTGCGCGGCGGAACAGATTCGAGAGGCTGTTGAGATATTTTCGCTGACTTGAGGGAGAAAGGCTCCCGCCCTTTCGATTGGGACGCTCCGAGAGCCATGCGACGTACTTTTCAACTTCCTCTACGCCAATGCTGCTCAACTCGCGTGTGGACACTCCGGCAAGAATCGGCTCGCCGTCCGTCGTCTTGGCCACCGGACGCCCACCGTTGCAGAAGAACTCGATGCCTGCGAGCAAATGAGCCTCGGCGGCTTCCAGCCACTGCTCTGTCACATTTCCTGAACGAGCCTTCGCCGTGAGGTGTTCAGCGGCGTAGCCGGGCAATGCCGCTTCCTCCAATGGCTCGCCGCGCTGCTTTCGTCTGCGACGTGCTTCAAGCTCGCGGATGCGGTCTGCGAGCAACTGCTGCGCGAGAAGATCGTCGGTCGTTGCCCGTTGACTCCCTCTCGGACACATCGCCTCTCGACCGCCACCTACATCGGCAAAGTCGCGCAGATCGGCGTAGTACCGAAGTTCGCCTCCCTGATCTCGGGAATAAAGGCGATTCTTTTTCGATTTCCTCCCCATTTTTGCCTCCTTTGACACTGTGGATGACACTGCTCACAGTGAAAGCGGCGATGGGAGTAAAAAGCAAAACGCCGCCAAGCACTGTAAACAGTTACTTGACAGCGAGTTACTTGTGCCTTTCGGCAATGGGCCTGAGAGGAGTTGAACCTCTGACCTCACGCTTATCAGGCGTGCGCTCTAACCAACTGAGCTACAGGCCCCATTTCCGGTAGAGCATTGGAATTTATCCACGCAACATGCTCTGGTCAATCGGCTTAGCCAAGCAGTTCCAGCGCGATCAGACCTACCACGGACGCGAGTGAAGCATCCGCGAGATCACCGACGCCTCCACCGCGGACGAGAACAACGGACCCTGCCCATGCGTGCAGCCGATGTCCTGAAGCATCGTCAGGTGACCCGCCGCCGCGACGCCTTCAGCGATGACGTCGAGCCCGAACTCCCGCGACAGACCTACCACCGATCGCACCAGCCGGAGCGCGCGCTCATCCCGGTCCATCCGGTTCACCAACTCGTGGTCGATCTTCACGCCATCCAGCGGCAGCCGCTGCAGGTAGCCCAACGGCGAGTTCCCCTTGCCGAAGTCGTCCATGTGGATGACCGCGCCCACCACGCGCAGCGACTGCATCACACCATACGCACGCGCAACATCACGCTCCACGACGCGCTCGTTGACCTCGAGCACGAGTGCGCGTGGCGGAAGCGAATTGCTGTGAATTGCCGAGGCCACATCGTTGAGGAATCCCGTGGCGTTGAACTGCCGCGCTGAGAGGTTTACGGCCATGCTCAGCGGACCGCCCATCGGCACCTCGCGGTTCCACTCCACCACCTGACGACATGCCTCGCGCAATACCCAGCGCCCGATCTCGGAGATGACGTCCAACTCCTCGGCGACGACGAGGAATTCCGATGGCGCCATCAATCCGCGCGTCGGATGCTTCCAGCGCACGAGCGCCTCCACTCCTTCGATCTGGCCCGTCGCGAGACGCACGATCGGCATGTAGTGCAGCACGAATTCGTTTTGCACGACGGCGTCGCGCAGCTCGTCCTGCAGCCGGCGCTTCGCGCGTGCTTCGGCGGCGATGCTCCAGTCGAAGATCACTGGCCGCGGGAGGATGTCGGTCTGCATCGCGCGCTTCGCTCGTGCCATCGCGAGGTCCGCGCCTCGCAGCATGTGCTCTGCAAGTTCCGCGGAGGTCGTGCTCAGCGAGATTCCGACGCTGACGGTGAGAAGAATTTCCTCCTTGCCGACGATGGTCGGCCTCGAGAGCACGTCGCGAAAGCGCTGCGCCATGTGCTCCGCCATGTCCGCACCCTCGATGCGTTCGATGAGGACCGCGAACTCGTCGCCGCCAAGCCGAGCGACGCACGCGGTGGCGCCGGCGGCCTGGCGCAGCCGCTTGCCGATGGACGCGAGCAACTGATCACCAACCTGGTGCCCGAACCGGTCGTTGACCGTGCGGAAGTTGTTGATGTCCAGGAAGAACACCGCGATGAGCTCATCGTCCGGCACATGCAGCGCGTTGGGCGAGTCGCCGTTGCCGCCGGACCGAGGAACCAAGGTCGGGCGCTCCAATGCGAAGCGCAGTCGGTCGAGCAGGTTGGCGCGGTTCGCGAGGCCGGTGAGGACGTCATGGTTGCTGTAGAAGCCCATGCGCCGCTCGTTCGCTTCGTGTTCGGCGAGCGAGTGGCGCAGCTCCCAATCAGACGCCGCCGTCGAGGCGAATTGCTCGAGCATCGTTTGGTCGTCGTCGCTCCACTGCGTGGGCTCGGGATCGGCAGCGCAGAAGACGCCGATCAGCTCTCCGGTGGCGGCGCGAATGGGGACGCCGAGGAGCGACCGGATGCCGAGCTCGCGGGCGGCGAATTCTTCGGACGGGCCGTTCGATTCGCCGGTGTCGCGGAGGACGACGGGCCCTTCGCCGATGCGCTCTCCGATGCCGGAGCGCCAGAAGGCGCCGGAGTCGTGCGACACCCACAGCGGAAGCCCCGGTCCAGCGCCGAAGGAGCGCCTGTCGTTGCCGGTGAGGATGATGAAGGCAAAGGGCGCGCGAACGGCGGCGGCAGCGAGCGAGACCAGGCGCTCCATGGCGGCGGCGAGTGGTCCGTGGACGGGCAGGGAGACGCCCGGGTCGGTGACGGGGAGGTCTTGCCGATCCGGTGGCGGCGCCGAGGTTGGCTGGGCGGGGGAGGTCATCGTGGTGAACGACTGTCGTGCGGGCGCAATTGTAACCGGATTTGTGGAGGAAAGACGAAAAGCGCCCCGGCTTGAGGGCCGGGGCGCTTCACTATGAGAAACAATCGAGTGTGATAGTTGTGGATGGCGCGACTACGAGATGCTTTCCCCTCCGAGGAGGTTACTCGCGATCCGTTAAGGAGGTGATCCAGCCGCAGGTTCCCCTACGGCTACCTTGTTACGACTTCGCCCCAGTCACTGCGCTCGCCTTCGGCC
>JAQBPV010000173.1 GCA_028287345.1 Gemmatimonadota bacterium | reverse complement strand
CGCTGGCTCATGACCCACGACGGCGGAATCTCGCTGGAGACTCCGCCGAGGCTCTGAAGGGTCTGGGTCGGAATGCCGACGACGGGTCGGCGTGTGCGATGCGATGCCACGTTGCTACGATACTCCCCGCTGGTCTGGCGCGGACTCTCCGCTGATCGTCGCCCGGAGCGGGTCTCCGGTGGCAACGCGCTCTGCAAATCTCTTACTGATGTCCGGACGGACGCCCTCGGCGGTCTCCGATACGACTCGATCGACCACGGCGCGGAGATCCCGTGTCTTTTCGTACACCGCCAACTGGCGATCCGCGCTCGTGCCGCCGCGCATGATCTCGAATGCGTATTCGACTTCGCGGCGACTGCCCAACTCGTCGACGACGTCATCGACGAACCATTCCAACATCTCCGTAAGCAACTCCCTAGCCGGGAGCTCCTTGCCTTTGCCGAAATCTATCAGCTTGCCATCCAAACCGAACCGAACAGCACGCCATTTGTTTTCATCGATCATCGCGGGCGCATAGAGCCGGAACGTCAGATTGTCCCGGCGCAGCTTCCAGATCTTGGCGACGATCGCCTGAAGAATGGCCGCGATGCAAACGGCCTCTTCCACACGCGTACATACATCGCAGACGCGGAACTCTAGCGTTGGATACAGGTGATGAGGCCGGGCGTCCCACCAGATCTTCGACCCGTTCGGCACACAGCCAGTGTCCACCAGGGTGCCGAGCAGCTCATCGTACTCCGCATTCGAGCGGAGGATGGGGGGAACACCTGTTCGCGGAAAGTTACGGAACACGATGCTGCGATACGATTTGAGCCCCGTGCGGCGACCCTGCCAGAAGGGCGAGCTGGTCGACAGCGCCAATACATGCGGAAGCAGGTATCGCGAGACGTTCATCGCCTCGATGAGGAAGTCCTTGTCCTCGATGCCGACGTGAATGTGCGTCCCGAAGATCAGCAGTTGCTGCGCGAGGTCCTGGAGATCCTGCTTCACGCCGGCATATCGCTCGAGAGGCGTGATCTCCTGCTTGGTCCACAGCGAGAAGGGATGTGTGCCCGCCGCGGCGATGACGAGGCCATTCCGGCCGGCGAGATCCATCACCATCCCGCGCAGCCGAACCAGCTCGTCGCGGACCTCCTGAGGCGTCCGGCACACCTTGCTGCCGATTTCCACCATGGACTGATGCAGCTCCGGCTTCAGCTCGGCGACCATCATCGAGTCGCCCGAGAGGATCTCGGTGATGTACGACTTGAGCTCCCGCGACTCGGGATCGATGATCTGGTACTCTTCCTCGATGCCGAGCGTAAGCGATGGTGCCTGCATATGCGCCTCTGATTAGCGAGTCATTCCGCGGGGGCGGGAATCGATTCAGCGTCGTTCGGCAATGAATGTCGGCGTCTGGCTTCCGCCGCCAGCGGTGACGTTGAGCAGCGAGGCGGTGCCGAGGCGTGAGAGCACACCGTCGACGTGGTCGCCGTACGCCACGTACGGAGCGGTGTCCACCATGCGCTCGATGAACCTGACCTTGCCGTCGACGAAGCTCGGATAGTCTTCCTTCGGCAGCGGGATCCGCTGCTGCACGATGTACGGTTCGGCCAGCGCCGTCTTCACGGATGCCTGCCACGCACTGTCGTCCACTTCCCAGCCAAGGACGATGCCCTTGCCGCCGTATTCGTCGTTCGGCTTGAGGACGAGCTGATCCTTGTTCGCCGCGATGAACGGCAGCAGGTCGACGTCTTCACCATCGTGCGTCGTATGGCGTTCTTCGACGACGCGCGTCCACGGGATGGACAGGTCGATCGCCTCCTGCTCCTCGTTGCTGAAGAGGAAGGAATTGCGTTCGTCGTGCAGCACGGCGAGACTCGCCTTCTTGTGCAGGATCTTGCACGACGGCGGATTCACCATGCAGACCTTGCCGTCGCGAAAGGCTTTCAAAATCGGATGATCGAGACCACCGCGCTCCACGAGCTCGTGCAGCAGCACGCGCTTGTAGATCAGATCGATCTTGCCGGCGGGGCCAGTGAGCTCACCGTTGGTGTACGTGACTTCCGCGGGATCGATGATGCTGCACGTGATCCCCTGACGTTCGAAGTAATCCTGAAAGAGCAGGAACTCGCTCTGCGTCGGCACGTCGGACCAATCGACGATGGCGATGTTCGGTCGATTCCGCGTTCCGGACCACTGCTCGTACGCGTCGATCAACGCGTGGAGCACATTGTGTCGCGCGGGTAGCGGATGCACGTCCCAGCTACGCAGGAACTCGCGCATGATGGGCAGACCGTAGAACACCTCGGTGAGGACGTCGTTGTAGCCGCCACCCGCGGGCGTCTCGGCGTTGTACTCGGTGAACTTCATTCCGCCTTCGCCGGCGACGAAGAAGGCATCGAGGCGCGATACGGGGCTCGCGTCGCGAAAGCCGGTGTCGACATGGACGAGCTGGTGCTCCCAATCCATCAGTCCGAACTGTGCCAGCAGCTTGGCGTCGCTCAATGCGGCGCGATGCGCCGTGCGAAACGCGCGCAGCACGACGGCGCCGCGTTTCTGGAGAAAGCGATATTGCGCCGGCGAGAGAAAGCGAGGACGCAGCACGGTGCACAGCGCGCGGTCGCCGAAGAAGAGTCCGCGCTGCTGCAGCTGCTCGTCGAGCTGACGCTGCGTCTCACCGGCCAGGTCGTCGGTGAGCAGCGAGTGGTATTGGTCGACTCCGTCGCGCAGCATCAGGCGCTCCGCGCGAAGGTCGTCATGCGCTGCCTTCGCGGCGGCCCAGCAGGAACTCTCCCTTTGCCAGATTGCGCGACGCCTTGTTCTCCTTGGCCAGGCGGATGACGAGATCGGCCATCCCCTTCAACACCCACTCGAAGTAATGTGGCGTGAGTGAGTTGATGTCCATGTCCGGCGCGGGATTCATGAAGTCGATAGCGTACGGAATGCCGTCGCGCACCGCGAACTCGAGCGAGCACATGTCGTAGCCGAGCGCGCGCATGAGCGTAATGCTGTCCTTCTTGATGCGGGCCTCGAGCTCGGGCGAGACGTGATCTTCCTCGGGGACATAGCAGCGATTCTTCGGATCGTACTTCATGACCAGCACTTCGCGCTGGCCGAGCGACATACACCGGACGAACTGCTCCCACTCGATGAATTCCTGGATGATCATCGTGAGCAGACCGGACGTGTTGTAGTTCTCGATCAGCTCTTCCTTCGAGCGGCAGACATAGACTTCCTTCCATCCACCGCCGTGTGCGTCCTTGAGGATGCACGGCATGCCGATGTGGCCGATGATCGCGTCCCAATCCATGGGGTACTGGAGGTTGCGCAGGCTCTCGTCGTGCTTGATGCCGGCGATGTAGTCCTTGTTCGGGAGCGCGATTGTCTTTGGGCTCGCGACTCCGAGCTTCGTCGCGAGTGATGCGTCGAAGAGCTTGTCGTCGGCGGACCACATGAACGGGTTGTTGACGACGGTGACGCCCTGCAGCACGGCGTGCTTGAGGTACGTTCGGTAGTAGCCGATCTCGTGCGAGATGCGATCGACGATGACGGCGTACGGGACGGGTTCGTCCATGCTCGTGCCACCGAGCTTCACGAACTCGACTTCGACGCCTTGATCGCGACGCTTGACTTCGTCGATGAGCGCGGGCGGGAAGGACCACTCACGTCCGACGAGGAGACCGACTTTCAGCATGATGGAGTAGGTGAGTGGTTGTGCTCAGTCAGAGCCGCCGATGTATGCCCGAATCATCTGCCGCCAGTATGGCCAGTCGTGCGACCACCCGTCCCAGATGCGGAGCGCATGCCAGATGTTCCTGGACCAGAGCCGACCCGAGAAGTACTCGCTGTTGCCGCGCAGCGAATCGTCGCGACCGATGGCCAGGATGATGTCCATCCGCTGCATCGCGGCAAGCCGCTCCGGATCGTGCTCGTTGAGGATGAACTCCGCAGGGTTGTACGGATAGATGTGCTGGTCCGTGTATCCATCCGTCACCTCGCGAATGTCGTAGACGCCGCTCAAGCCGATCGTCCGCCCCACGAGATGCGGATAGCGCAGCGCGAAGGTGAGCGCGTGATAGGCGCCGAAGCTCGCGCCTGTCGTGATGAGGAAGGGATTCGGGTTGCCCTGCGTGAGGGGAATCACCTCGTCACGGAGATACGCGTCGTAGCGGGAATGATGAAACGCGCGATCGGAAGGATGCTTCCACTTGGCGTACCAGCTGTCCGAGTCGACGCTGTCGACGCAGTACAGTTGCAGCCAGCCGCGCTCGAGATGTTCGCTCAGTGCCCCGATCATCCCCTGGTCTTCCCACTCGAAGAATTTTCCCATCGAGCTCGGAAAGACGAGCATTCGTGCCCCGGCGTGGCCGAAGACCAGGAGATCCATGTCGCGCTCGAGGCGCGGGCTGTACCAGCGAACGTGCTCACGATGCATGGGGCGCCGGCTTGGTAGTAGGGAAGAGAAACTTCAGCACGCGTTCGACGCGCATGCCCCAACTCTGCTCGTTGTGTTCGCCGCCCAGCTCCTCGAGGTACGCCAGATCGTCGCCAATAGTCCAGCCCTTCGCAACCAGAGCGTCACGCAGGGCGCGCGCGTTGGCGAGCGTCTCCGAGCCTTCGGCCGTACCGGCGTCGAGCCAGATGCGAAGAGGCAGCTTGGCGGACAGCGCCTCGACGTCGCTCAACAGCACACGGTCGTCCCACCAGATGGAGGGTGACATCACGGCCAGCCGGCCGAACGCCGTGGGATAGCGAAGGCCGAGGAACATCGTGAGCAGCCCGCCGAGCGATGAGCCACCCAACGCTGTGCTCGCTGCGCTGGGGAGCGTCTTGTATGTGCTGTCGATGAACGGCTTCAGCTCCTCGACGAGCATCTTGCCGTAGTCGTCGGCGTGACCGCCGCGCCCCAATTCGGCGTTCGGCGTTGGGGTGTATTCGTCGACGCGGTGTTCGCCCGTGTTGTAGATGCCCACCACGATCAACGGTTCGATCTCGCCCGCGGCAATGAGCTCCTCGGCGAATTCGTCGACGTGCCACTCCTCGCCGAACGACGTTGCCCGGTCGAAGACGTTCTGTCCGTCGTGTAGGTAGAGCACGGGATAGCGCTCGGCCGATTCGGGATCGTAGTTGGGCGGCAGGTAGACCATCACCGTCCGGTCGTGCTCGAGGAACCGCGAATGAAAGGCTTCGTGCGTTCGCACGTCGCCTGTGATGGTGTGTTCGACTTCGGCCGTGGTTTCGATTTCGGGGACGGCGTCGGCGGCAGCGTCGGCGGGCAATGGCAAAGCGTCGGACATTGAGGAGCGGCGATCTTGCAAGGAGGAGACCAGCGGCGGGGGACCGAATGTTAACGAGTTTCGGCGCGCGGACCGGTCGCCACACCGGCGCCCCAGTAGCCCCGACGGTTCTTCGACATGTCGGGCCGATAGAGCGACTGAAGCGCTGCGACGTCGCTGGCAAGGTCGCCGCTCGCACGCATGGGCTGACCGATGCCGACCTCCTTCCGGCTCCAGTCGAACCACACGGGGACGATCGGAATGTCCGCCGCTTCAGCGATGTGATAGAAGCCGGTGCGCCACTGTGCGACCGCCTTGCGCGTTCCCTCCGGCGTGATGACGAGGACGAACTCCGGCTCGGCCCGAATCGTCTCGGCCATCGCCAGCACCATCCCTTCGGGCGCGGCGCGGTGAACCGGACGGCCGCCAATGGCACGCATGAAGGTTCCCATCGGCGCGCGAAAGAGTGTGTCCTTGCCGAACCAGTGGGCGTCGAGGTCGAGCGCGAGCTTCGTGGCGAGGCCGACGAAGAAGTCCGCATTCGATGTATGTGGTGCGACGACGATCAAGAACTTCGGGATCGGTGGGAGGTCGCCGACCAACTTCCATCCGGCGACACGCATGGCGAAGCGGCCGATGGCGCGGAGCCAGGGCGTGTGGGTCTGCGGATATCCGGAAGGCGGCGCCACTCAGTGCCCTGACTGCTCTTCGGCGAGCGCGCGCTCGATGCGGCGATCGGGCAGTAGCCACATGAGCGCAACGGCGACGTACAGCGCACCGGAAAGCCATCGGCTGACGAATGCGCTCGGAATGGCGAGGACGTACATGATGGGGGAGATCTTTCCCTTCAAGTCGCTGCCGACAGCGCGGGCGACAAGCCCGTCCTCGCCTTGCTCGCGGATGATCCTCGACTGGAGGATGTAGTACGCGATCGCGGCCATCAGGAGCACGACACCGTACGTCGCCATCGGGAGTGATGCAAAGTTTGTTTCTCCCATCCATGCGGTGACGAACGGCACGAGCGATAGCCAGAAGAGCAGGTGCAGATTCGCCCACAGCACCGCCGCGTTCACGCGATGCGTGGCGTGGAACATGTGATGATGGTTGTTCCAGTAGATGCCGACGTTCACGAAGCTGAGGATGTAGCTCGCGAACACGGGGACGAGCTCGCGGAGGGCGTGGAGATCAGTGTCATGCGGCGCCTTCAGCTCGAGCACCATGATCGTGATGATGATGGCGAGCACGCCATCGCTGAACGCCTCGAGCCGTCCCTTCCCCATCAATCCGCCACGATGCATTCGATCTCCACTCGCGCATCGAGCGCGAGTCCATTCGCGCCCATCGCCGATCGTGCCGGACGCCGCGATGCGTCGAAGAAGGTGACGTAGATCTCGTTCATCGTCGCCCACTCCTTCATGTCGGCCATGAAGACAGTGCACTTCACGACGCGATCGAACGAGGAGCCCGACCGCGACAACACCGCGCGGATGTTCTCCATCGTCTGTCGCGTCTCGGCGCGAATGCCACCTGAAACGACTCGTCCTGCGCTGTCGGTTCCAATCTGCCCTGACAGATAGATGAAACCGTTCGCGCGAACTGCGGGGGAGAATGGGCGAGC
>JAQBPV010000158.1 GCA_028287345.1 Gemmatimonadota bacterium | reverse complement strand
CGCCAGCGTCCAGCAGCAACGAGGGCGAGAGCTTCCACAGCCCGCTGTACCACCCACTCGCCGACCGCAGCGTGCCCTCGGACGAACCGACGGGGATGAAATTCGCCACCACGGTCTTGGCGCCGAGCGTCTTGTATGACACACGCTGACGCGCGAGCTCGTATCCCACGGCTTGCGCACCGCCCGCGGTGTACGTCGTCAGCGTGCCATTCACTCGCGTATCGTGAACATGACTATGGACGTCCAGGTCCTCTCCGGCGACGGCGACGTCCGCGTCGAACTTGGAGATGATCGCGCGCTGCACGAACGACATGCTGTCGGAGCGCATGAATGCCGGTTGACCACGACGCACCGCCGACCATGAAAGCCCGAGCGCGACATTGCCCCACTCGACATTCAGCGTGTCGCGCACCGTCGATGGATAGACGACGTCGGTGCCCGCGTACGCCGTGAGCGCCAGCGCCGACCCTCCCGCGAAGAGATGTGTCGCATGGACGTTCGCGTCCTGAAAGTGATAGGGCAGCTTCTGGCCGGCGAGCCGCGCGACCTGATCGGCGTACGTGCGACGACCGGCCACGAGCCATGTCGTGTTTGCGTCGTCAGACGCACCACCGACCGAGGCCGCCGACGACAACAGCGAGATGTCGAACGTTCCATGCGCGCCCGTGCGCACCTGTTCCGCCGACCGCGCATCGAGAAACGCGGAGAGTCGTCCGTTGTACGCGGCGGGAAAGACGCCGGTGTACAGGTCCAGCGCGCCCACCGCGGGATCGATGAACGTCCCGAGCAATCCGCCGAGATGAAATGGGTGATAGATCGGAATGCCGTCGAGCATCACGAGTGTCTGATCCGACTCACCACCGCGCACGTTGAGGGACGACGAGTAGTCATTCCGGGCGTCGAGACCGGGGAGCAGACGTGCGGCTCGTAGCACGTCGCTACCGAAAAATCCCGGAGCGGCAGCGAGATCCCTGACACCGTACGAGAGAGCACCAGAACCGGCCTGCTCGCTGAACCGTCGCTCACGATTGCTCGACGCCGTGACAGTCACTCCCGACAACGTCGCCACTCGGCGATCACGCGATGCAGAAACGCCGAGCGTGCCGGTTGGTGTTACAGTGATCTCGATGGCGCGCCCGCGTAACGTCTCCAGCATCGCCTGGGCGACCGTGCGGCGACCGACCGGCAGCGTAACGAGCTCGCGCAGGTCCGGAGTTGCCGAGTCGATGGCGATCGCGACTTTGCCCAGTGTGGCGATGGTGCGTAAGGCCTCCAAGAGCTCAACGCGACTACCCGGGAGGTCGATTTCCCTGCGAAGTGCCGCTATGCCGTTGCCGTCTGCGCAGAGGGGAACTGGCACTCCGGCAGTTGGCGCGACGCAGCGCGGTACCTGCGACCACGACGCCGTGGGCGCGGCGCCTAAAGAAAGGACGAGACCGGCGGCGCCACGAACGCAGCGTCGCCACCACGTCACCGACTGGCCAGCGTGCCTCGTTCGGTAAGCCGACGCGAGGACGAGCGAAAAGTGCATGCGGTGCCCATTGCAACGTCAGCGCCAAGAGCCGGGGGCGGCCGCTCCGCGGCCTTACGGCCACCTCCCCGCGCTAGACCACCGTAAGCGGGCGTAGCGAGCGCCCCGTCTTCAGGTCTCAATGGAAATGGTGGTCAGTCCCTCGAGATCGCCGTTGGCGTCGAAGCCGAGTATGTAGCAGCCGATGGCGATTCGGCCAACGCGATAGATGACCAACTGCAACAGCGACGCACGCAGGGTCTCCCTAAGCCTGATGTAACGTGGGACGAGTGCCTGCGCGACGTCATCGAATGGATCGACGCGCTCGATGTGACGCGCGAAGAATTCGTCCAGTGAAACGGTCTCGACCTGAGTGTTTGAAGGGACTCCGAACGCCGACCTGAACTCTGCGACGGTCAGTGCCGTATTCGGCGAGCGACTGACTTGCGAGCGACGAACGAACACGAATGGGTAGTCGGACTCGCTCGTGTAGAGCAGACCCCTCGATGCCATCACGAGCAACGGGGCTAGCGTCGTCGGCAGCCGTGCGATCACCGAGTCCGGCGACGTCTGCGCATACGACGAGCGTGTCGTCGGTGCCGAGAGGTCTGCGGTTGCCGCGCAGCCGGCGACAGTGATGAGTACGGCGAGCAGCGAGAACTGAAAGCGAACTCGTGACATGGCGAGAGGGCGGGGACTATTCCGCGCATACCGGAGTGGCTGCGCGGAGCGTGTCGTTGCCGACAGTCTCGTTCGCTGCCAACCGCGATGCGTCACCGCCGCATTGCTACGCGTTCCACAATCGCGCACCGGCTTCTCACTGCGGATGCATCGTGGGCGCGGCGCATGCGTTAGGAGCACACGCGCAGCCGAGCACCGAAGCGTTGTGTGTGGATCGACGCCGGCCGGTTCCCCTCGATGGAGAAAGAAGGCAAATGAAAGCAGTCGTATGGCACGGCAAGGACGACGTTCGCGTCGATACCGTGAAGGATCCCGAGATCGTCGATCCCACGGATGTGATCGTAAGGATCACCGCGACCGCCATCTGCGGTTCGGATCTTCACCTCCTCGACGGCTATCAGCCGACGATGAAGGAAGGCGACGTCCTCGGTCACGAGCCGATGGGCTTCGTCACCGAAGTGGGCAAGGGCGTGAA
Organism: Gemmatimonadota bacterium; assembly: GCA_028287345.1. GTDB lineage: Bacteria > Gemmatimonadota > Gemmatimonadetes > Gemmatimonadales > Gemmatimonadaceae > AG11. The sequence goes on along the minus strand of JAQBPV010000158.1, from coordinate 842 downwards.
GCGGATCAAGCGGGGCGACCGCGTCGTCGTGCCGTTCATCATCGCGTGTGGCCAGTGCTTCTTCTGCGAGAAGAAGCTGTTCGCCGCGTGCGAGCGCTCGAACCCGAATGGCGAAATGATGGACAAGGTGACGGGCCATCGCGGTGCGGGAGCGTTCGGCTTCTCGCACCTGCTCGGTGGCTTCTGGGGCGGACAGGCGGAGTATCTACGCGTGCCGTACGCCGACGTCGGCCTGCAGAAGATCGAGAGTGACCTGCCCGACGAGAAGGTGTTGTTCCTCTCGGACATCTTTCCGACCGGATGGATGGCCGCGGAGAACGCCGGCATCGAAGCGGGCGACACTGTGGCCGTCTGGGGCGCCGGGCCAGTCGGACAGATGGCGATCCAGTCCGCATGGATGCAGGGAGCAGCGCGGGTGATCTCGATCGACCGTGTGCCCGAGCGTCTCGCGCTGTCGGCAGGTCCGGGCAAGGCGGAGACGATCAACTTCGATGACGAGCACGTGAAGGAGCGGCTCGACGAGATGACGAACGGTCGCGGCCCCGACCGGTGCATCGACGCCGTTGGCTGTGAGGCGCATTCGTACGGCAGCGTGGACGCCGTGCTCGACAAGGCGAAGAAGACGCTCAAGCTCGGCACCGATCGCGCACACGCATTGCGTGAGTCGATCCTCAACTGCCGCACAGGTGGCACCGTCTCGGTGCCGGGCGTCTACGTCGGCATGATCGACAAGTTTCCCTTCGGCGCGGCAATGAACAAGGGAATCACGATCAAGACGGGGCAGACACACGTGCAGAAATACACGCAGCAGCTGCTCGATCTCATCGAGGCCGGCAAGATCG
>JAQBPV010000111.1 GCA_028287345.1 Gemmatimonadota bacterium | reverse complement strand
CTCGGTCGATGTTCCCGGACTATCCGATCAACTCGATCACGAATGGCGTGCACGCAACGACGTGGGCGAGTCCGGCATTCGCGGCGCTGTTCGACCGTCGCATTCCGGAGTGGCGGCGCGACAACCTCTATCTGCGCTACGCGGTGGGAATTCCGCTGCAGGAAATCCGCGATGCGCACCTGGAGAGCAAGACCGCGTTGCTGGAGGAGGTGGAGTCGCGCACCGGCGTCAAGCTCGATCCTTCACTGCTGACGATCGGTTTCGCTCGGCGCGCGACGCCGTACAAGCGCGCGGACCTGATCTTCACTGACGTGGAGCGTCTCGCGACGATCGCGCGGAAGGTGGGCAAGCTGCAGATCGTCTTCGGTGGCAAGGCGCATCCGCACGACGGCGGCGGGAAGGAGCTGATCCGTCGCATCTTCGCCGCTGACGAACGTCTCAAGGGGCTGGTCGAGGTGGTGTATCTCGAGAATTACGAGATGGCCCTCGCCGCGAAGATGGTGGCCGGTGTCGATCTGTGGCTCAACAATCCGATGAAGCCTCTCGAGGCGTCGGGCACGAGCGGCATGAAGGCGGCGATGAATGGTGTGCCGTCGTTCAGTGTGCTCGATGGTTGGTGGGTGGAAGGCCACGTCGAGGGCGTGACGGGTTGGTCGATCGGCGGGCCAGATGCGGAGACGGATCCGAGTGCCGATGCGCTGGATCTCTACATCAAGTTGGAGCGCGTGATCCTGCCGTTGTTCTACGGTCTGCCGTTCGCGTACGCCGAGGTGATGCGTGCGTCGATCGCGCTGAACGGGAGCTTCTTCAACACGCAGCGGATGGTGCGCCAGTACGTCCACAACGCGTACTTCCCGGAGACTCTTCCTCAAGACGTGCGCATCGAAGAGACCGCGCTGTGGTAGTTCTCTCTCGCTCGCTAAGGTGTCGTCCCCTAGTGAAGTCGAGGAGCCTGTTTTTGTTGGTTTGAGATCACTGCGCAGTCGGTCGCGCGCATTCCTTCCGACGGCCACTTCGCACGTAGGTCGTTCCCGGCTGGCACCGGGAACGAGCGCGCTCAGAAGCCGTCTCCAGGAGCGCGTGGCCCGACGGAGGGAGTGCCCGCTGACGATCGCGCGAAGATCTAAAAGAACGACCCGAAAACGCTTCTACGCCTTCGAACGGATCGAGCGGATATAATCCATCACATCCAACGTCGGCGACCAACCCAACTCGTCGCGCGCCTTTGTCGGATCATTCGCCACATCCGCTCGGCCGGGATAGTCGTCCGTCATCTCGATCTCGCTGCCGAACGCCTCCGCGATCTCGAGGACGCTGTAGCTCTTCGCGGCGCGCAGGGCATAGCCGTCGCCCTTGCCCTTCTCGCCGACGAGCATGATCCCGCGCGCCAAATCCTTCACGTACGTGAACGCGCGCCGCTGCGTGCCTGGCGACGCGACCGTCAGCGGCTGACCCGTGCGGTGTAGCTCCTCGAACCGTGCGATCAGCGTCGCGTACTTGCCGCCGCCCACTTCGCGCGGACCGAACGCGTTGTAGAAGTAGCAGATCGCATACGGCAGATCGTACCAGCGTCCGTAGTTGTTGATCAGGTCGACGTTCGTCGCCTTCGTGAACGAGTACGGATTCTGATTCCGGCCATCGCCTTCGATGGCGAACTTGGTGCTCGACGCCGCGTATACGAGCTTCGACACAGCACGCTCGCGACAGAACTCCGTCACCGCGAACGTCCCGACGATGTTCGAGTCGAACACCGCCGCGACGTCCTCGAAGCTCGTCTTGATGCGAGCGTATTCGCCCAAGTGGAAAAGGATGTCGGGCGTCTCCGGCACGTGCGCGGCGATGTCCTTCGTGTGCCCTTCACGATACTCGGCACCGTCGATGTGATTCGCCCGGCTGCCATTGGAGTAATTGTCGAGCGAGATGACGCGGTCATCGCCACTCGCGACAAGCAGCTCGACGAGATGCGAACCGACATGACCTGCACCGCCTGTGACGACGATCGTTCGACGAGCCATGGATGCCACGAACCGGTATCTGGTGAATGCGCCTATCGTAGCGCGCTAGGCACGACCCTGACAATAGTGACGCGTGTGACCTGTTGGGGGTTGTGTCGACATGAGCACTCGTCGCCACACACTGATCGCCGCGGCGCTCGCGCTGCTCGGCGCAGCTTGCTCCGACGTCACCGCGCCCATCGAAGTGCGCGCCACCGTGGTGGTGCCGGACACCCTGGTGACGAGCCAGCTGGCATCATCGAACGCGCAGTGGATTCAGTTCACCCTTCCCGTCTCGATCCGCAACACCTCATCGGTGCCGCTCACCTTCTCCTTCTGCGGTTCCGGCATCGAGGTACGTAGCGGCGACGCCTGGTCCAACGTCTGGAGCCCCTACTGCCTGCTGTCCTCGGAATCCGAAGCGCCAATCGCGCCCGGCGAGACGCGTCAGGTCACCATGACCATCACCGCGGCGGTCGGTGGCGCCGGCGGACCGATGTGGGGCAGCACGAGCGTCAGCGGGACGTACCGGCTCGAGGCCGCGCTCCTTGCGGACGGCCTCTCGGGCACCATTCCGACCATCAGCTCCAACGCGTTCATCCTGAAGCAGGGGAACTAGCGTCGCCCTCGAGCAGTGCGCGGATCGTTCGCGTTCAACATCCCGAAGATGTCGCGCGCTGTCACGTTCACGCCGATGTTGCGGGGAGGCGTCGAGCCGCGCCGAGGCACGGCCCGACGCCCGCACGATGTGACAGGCGATGCATCACACCAGCGGTGGATCGGTCTCGCGCTCGGGAAACCTGTGCTTCGTCACAGCGGACATGAACTTCTTCGCGACGTTCTTGTCGTTCGCGGCGGAGATCATCAGTCCGCCGTCCGATTTCGCCGTCACCGACACGCCAGCCTTCTGCAGCAGCTTGCTCGACGCACCGAGTGCGAGGATGGGCTTGCAGTGACGGAACTGATTGGTGATGAACTCCATCGTGTGACCATCCGCCGCGAGTGCCTTTACGCCGGCGTCGCCGTCGGGAAGGATCAGCGCATCGAACAACACCGGCGGTGAATTCTCCATCGACGCATCGGCTTCGATGGTGTCGCCATCGGACGTCGAGTACGTGCCGAGCCGGGGACCGATGAAGCGCGGAACTGCGCCCTCATCTGTCAGTGAAGCGTGCAGCGTCTTCAGCGACGCACCGTCAACACCGTTCGCCACCAGAATCGCAATCTTCCGCGAGCGAACGCCGACTTCGCCAGGCAGCGCCGTGAGTGACAGCGCCGGCGACTTCGTCACCTCGGGCTTGATCGGGTTCTCGAACACGCGCGGCAGCGGATCGGGCAGGTCCATCCCGAGTCCCTCGGCCACCTGCGCCGCGAGGTCCTCGTCGACGTTACGCAGCGACGCGATCATCCGTACGCGAATCGCCGGAACGGTGAGCTTGCTCAACTCGAAGCGGAACCCGCCGACGATGTGCGCCTTCTCCCACTCGGTCTGGCTGTTGTAGAACAGCGTCGCCTGGTTGTAGTGCTCGGCGAACTTCTCCGGCTTGCCGCGGAGCTTGTCCTCCTGCATCGGCTGCGGGAAGGAAACGAATCCCTTCGTCCCTGCCTGGAACGGACAGCCGCCGCCGAGTGAGTTGGGCTCGTATGCCACCCGTCCGCGGGCGATGCCTTGGCGATGCAGGCCGTCGCGCTGGTTGTTGTGCACCGGTGCGACTGGCGCGTTGATCGGAATCTCGTGGAAGTTCGGTCCGCCGAGCCGCGAGATCTGCGTGTCGACGTACGAGTGAATGCGGCCGGCGAGCAACGGATCGTTCGAGAAGTCGATGCCCGGCACCACGTGCGCCGTACAGAACGCCACCTGCTCCGTCTCGGCGAAGAAGTTGTCGGGATTGCGATCGAGGATCATGCGTCCCACTGGGCGCACCGGTACGAGTTCCTCGGGGATGATCTTCGTCGCGTCGAGGATGTCGAAGCTGAACTGCTCGCTCTGCTCTTCGGTGAAGATCTGAAGACCGAGTTCCCACTCGGGATAGTCGCCGGCTTCGATCGCCTCCCAGAGATCTCGGCGATGGAAGTCCGCGTCGGCGCCCTGGATTTTCGCCGCCTCGTCCCACACGAGCGAGTGCGTGCCCTGCTTCGGCTTCCAATGGAACTTCACGAAGACGGATTCGCCCTCCTCGTTGACCATGCGATAGCTGTGCACGCCGAAGCCCTGCATCGTGCGATAGCTGCGTGGAATGGCGCGATCGGACATCGCCCACATCATCATGTGGGTGGATTCGGGCATGAGGGAGATGAAGTCCCAGAAGGTGTCATGTGCCGATGCTGCCTGTGGCATGGCGTGATGCGGCTCGGGCTTCACGGCGTGCACGAGGTCGGGAAACTTCATCGCGTCCTGGATGAAGAAGACGGGAATGTTGTTGCCGACGAGATCCCAGTTGCCTTCATCCGTATAGAACTTCACGGCGAATCCACGGACGTCGCGCGCGGTGTCGACCGACCCGCGTTCGCCGGCGACCGTGGAGAAGCGCACGAACACTGGAGTGCGCTTGCCTGCTTCACTGAATGGCGCTGCGCGGGTGATGTCCGTCAACGACTCGTAGCTCTCGAAATATCCGTGCGCGCCCGATCCGCGCGCGTGCACGATGCGCTCGGGAATGCGCTCGTGGTCGAAGTGCGTGATCTTCTCGCGGAGGATGAAGTCCTCGAGGAGCGTCGGTCCGCGCAGGCCGGCCTTGAGCGAATTCTGATTGTCGGCGACCTGAACGCCCTGATTGGTCGTCAGCGCTTGCCCCGAGTTGTCGATGCGCACGCGGTCGAGCGGGCCGACGAGCGGATTGACGCCGGTGATGGCGTCGCCTGTGCCCGTCTTGTCGGATGCGTTGACTTCACTGAGCGTGCTCGAGCCCACCATGGGCGACGGTGGCTCGACGGAGAATCCTTCCGGTGGTGAGACAGCATTCTCGCGGCCGAACTCGCCAGGCTTGTTAGAGTTGAACGGCACCGAGGCGACGAGCGATTCGGTGTCGGCTGCCTTTTGCGCGAGTGGGTCGTTCGCCGGTGGTGGAGACGGCTTGGATGGTGCGCTCGCGGTGTTGCGCGATGCTGCCTTCGCCGGCGCCGAATCCTTTTTCTTCTTGCTGGGCATGGAGTTGAACGATGGGTTGGGGTCAGTGTTCGCCAGTGGGTGGCGACCGATTGACCAGCGGAGCGCATAAAGTGCGCTCGCCAATTCTGCTCGCTTCGGTTCCGAGCCCCGACACGGAATTAGCCGCGCTTCCCCAGCGCGATGCGCGCTTCCTTTGCCAGCTGTGGCTGTCCGCGTTCCTTGTCGAGCACGAGAGACGCCTCGCGCAACAGTGAATCCGACCTCGCCCGCTGACCCGACGCAGCGAAGTTGATGCCGAGCGCCACCTTGGCCTCGGCCGTGCGCCAGTGCTGTTCGCCATACCGCTGTCGCGCCATCACGAGCGCTCGCTCGAGCATCACACGTGCGCTGTCGGTCTGTCCGCGCGTGGTCAGCACCCGTCCGAGCCCGATCTCCATGTTGATGTACGGAGCGCGCTGCTTCACCGAATCGAGTCTGCCTCCGGTCGCGCGGAAGATCTGCTCTGCTTCCGCGATGTTGCCACTTTCGCGCAGGGCCTTCGCGAGGTTGATGCTGACGACGACGTAACTGGTGTGCTTCTCGCCGAGCAGGTGGCCGTACATCGCGAGCGACTGACGGAAGTATGGAACCGCACCGGCGGGGTCGCCGCTCAGCTGATGCACGCTGCCGATGCTGTTGAGGTTGAGTGCGATGGAGTTGTGCTCCACGCCGAAGAGCGCACGGTTGACGTCGAGCGCCTGGCGCGCGAGGCGCTCTGCTTCGACGAATTCGCCCTTCAGGCGAAGGATGGTCGAGAGATTGTCGAGACTCGCGGCGACGTAGCCGTGCTTCTCGCCGAAGATCTCCCGGTCGAGCGCCAGCGCTTCGCGCGCAAGCTTCTCTGCCTCGTCGAGCTCTCCTTTTTCGCGAGAAAGTATGTTCGCGAGATTGTTCAGGTTCACCGTGACGCTTGGATGCGCGTTGCCGAGCGACTTGCGCTTCGCGGCGAGCGCGCGCCGATATAGCGCAACCGATTCGTCCACATGGCCGCCCTGCATCTGCTTCAGCTGGGCGAGATTGTGGACGACGGTGGCCGTGAGCGGATGATCTTCGCCGAGCTGGCGCTGCATGATCGTGAGCGCCGTGCGATACAGCGGTTCCGCCTCGTCGTACTTGCCCTTTCGCCAATACAGCAGGCCGAGTTGATTGGCGCTGTTCGCCACGGCGACGCTGTTGTCGCCCTGTACCGCACGACGGATGGAGTACGACTCGGTGAACGCCACGAGCGCGCTGTCGAAGTTGTCGCGCTCCTGGAACAGGTTGCCGATATGGTCCAGCGACGTCGCGACGAGCGTGTCGCGATTGCCGAGCAACGCGCGTCGCTGGACGAGTGCATCGCGCAGGAGTGGCTCTGCCTTGTCGAACTGGTCCCGTTTCGTCAGCACCTCGCCCAGTTGATCCTCCGCCTCGGCGACCTCGAGGTGCTTCGGGCCGTGTAGATCGCGACGTTGGTCGAGTGAGCGCTGAAGCACGACAGCGGCCTTGTCGTACAGGCCGAGGTTGCCGTAGACGTGACCGATGACGCCGCGCAGCGTGGCCTGAACGTCGGGTTCGCCGGTGAGCACGGAGTCGATGCGATTCGAACCGCGATCGAGGATGGCGCGGGCGGTGAGGTCGCCAAGAGTCTTGTCGGGCGGCGCATATGGGTCGGCGACGTCAAAGACGTTGACGAGATATTGCTCGACGGCGGTTGCGCGATGCGCGTCCGCCTCAGCGCGTGCGCGGAGTGAGCGCTCGCGAAGGGATGCCCCGATGAGCAGGACAACGATCGCAGTGCCGAGTGTGACACTGCCGCGATTGCGGCGCACGAACTTTCGCACGCGATAGACCGCGCTGTCGGGAGCGGCGAGCACGGGACGTCCATCATGTAGACGCTGAATGTCGTCGACCATCGCCGACGGAGAGGAGTAGCGCCGTTCCGGTTCCTTGCTCAGCCCTTTCAGGACGATCGCGTCCACCTCTTGACGATTCGAGATGCCGATCCTCGACATCGGCGAATCCGCTGACACCGTCGACGACGGAGGCTGCGGGTGCGTGTTGAGGATGGCGTCCTCGAATTGCCGCAGACTCGTGCGCTGTCGGCCAAAGGGCAGTCGTCCCGAGATGAGTTGGTAGAGAACGGCGGCGAGCTGATAGACATCGGTGAGCGTGGTGACAGGCTCGCCGCGAACCTGTTCGGGCGCCGCGTACTCGGGAGTCATCCATCGCTGGCCCGCGCGCGTCTGCAGTTCGGCAGAGGCGGCGCTGTCGTCGAGCAGCTTGGCGAGGCCGAAGTCGAGCAGCTTCACCACGCCGTCGTTCGTCACGAAGATGTTCGACGGCTTGAGGTCCCGATGCACGACGAGATTGTTGTGCGCGTGCTGTGTCGCGTTCGCGACGGTCTGGAACAGCGCGAGTCGTTCGGTGATGCCAAGGCCGCGTTCGTCGCACCAGACATCTATCGGCTTTCCGTCCACGAACTCGAGAACCAGAAACGGAAGACTGTCATCGGTGACGCCGCCATCGAGTAGCCGAGCGATGTTGGGATGGTTCAGCGTCGCGAGAATCTGCCGCTCGACGCGGAAGCGATGCAGGTCCATCTCCGAGTCGAGATTCGAGCGCAGCAGCTTGATCGCCACCTGCTGCACGAATGCGCCGTCGGCACGCTCCGCCAGGAAGACGAGCGACATGCCGCCTCGGCCGATCTCTCGAATGAGCCGATACGCGCCAACGCGGCGCTGTTCGGGACGCGCGTTCGTCCCGCGCACTTCCGCGATGAGGGCCGCCGCCGATGCCCCGGGCGGGGAGGTGAGGTATCGCTCCGCAGCGCTCGTGCGCGCGAGGAGATCTTCAACCTCGCGACGCAGCGCTTCATCGTCGGCACAATGTTCGTCGAGCAGCGCGGGCCAGTGTGCGGGGTCACGCGTGATCATGGCGTCGAGCACGCTCTCGACACGTTGCCAGTGGTTCCCCTCCTTCATGCGCGGTCGAGCTCCCGAAGGAGGAATATCCGCGCCTTCAACCAATCGCGCCCGACGGTGCGAACGGAGTCGCCGAGGATCTGCGCGACGTCCTCTTCGGAGAGGCCGGCGAAGAAGCGCAGCTCGACGATCTTTCTCAGCCGCGAATCGACTGCGTCGAGACGTTCGAGCGCTGCGTCGAGCTCGATGATCTCGTCCAGCTCGAACTCGATGACGGCGCTCGCTTCGCGGAGTGAGACGGGCGCCTGATCTCGCCCGCGCTTGTCGGCCTGGCGGCGTCGCGCGAAGTCCACGAGCACCTGCCGCATGGCTCGTGACGCGGCGCCGAAGAAGTGTGCGCGGCCTTCCCACGATGCGCCGGAAGTGCCGGACAGATTGAGGAAGGCCTCGTGCACGAGTTCGGTGGTGCAGAGCGTCGAGGGCGCATCGACCGTGAATCGATGATGGCGCGCCAGCCGTTTGAGCTCGTCGTAAACGAGCGGGAACAGCTCGCCCGTCGCGTCATGACCAGACGGGGACTCAGAGGAGGTCACGCGTTCATTTATCGTCCGCGCCAACGATGCGCAAGGTTGATATCGCCGCGCGCGCCTGACTCGGCTAACTTCGCGTGCATGATTCTCCCTCTATTCAATACTCCGCTGCGGCACGCTGGCATCATGACGGCGCTCGCACTCTTCGCATTCACCGATCGCGTGCATGCCCAGTCGATTCAGCGAATCGCCGATTCACTCATGGCGACGTACGCATCCCCTGAAGGACCGGGCGCGAGTCTGCTCGTCGTCCACAACGGGCGAGTGGAGTACATGAAAGGCTACGGAATGGCGGCGGTGGATACGCGCATTCCGGTCGGCGCTGGGACGAATTTCCGTCTTGCATCGCTGTCGAAGCAGTTCACGGCGACGGCGGTCATGCTGCTCGAGGCCGATGGCAAGCTGCGATACGATGACGACATCACGACGCTGCTGCCGAATCTTCCGGCGTTCGTGCATGGCGTCACCGTGCGGAATCTGTTGAACCACACGAGCGGCCTCCCCGACTACGAAGACTTCGTTCCCGATACGCAGACCGTACAGGTGCACGACGCCGACATCCCGCTGCTTATCGCGCGCGCAACAGCGCCGAAGTTCACGGCGGGAACGAAGTACGATTACAGCAACACTGGCTATGGGTTACTGGCGCTGATCGTCGAGCGTGTGTCGGGCCAGCGATACGCCGATTTTCTGCGCGCGCGCATCTTCACGCCACTGGCGATGACGAAGACCGTCGCGCTCGAGGAAGGACGCTCGGTCGTCGCGCAGCGCGCGTACGGGCACAACATCGGCCAGTACGGCATTCGTCGCACCGATCAGAGCAACACCAGTGCCGTGCTCGGCGACGGTGGCATCTACTCGTCAGTGATCGACTTGGCGAAGTGGGATCGCGCGCTCGAGCAGCATACGCTCGTGAGCGCGGCGGCTCAGCAGGTCGCGTGGACACCGCCGTCACTGCCCAACGGCGCGAAGACGGATTATGGATTCGGCTGGTTCGTCGATCGCGATCACGGTACGATGCGACTGCGGCACCACGGTGAGAGTCGCGGATTCACGAATGGGATCATTCGCTATCCGGAGAAGCGGGTGACGGTGATCATTCTCACCAATCGCAGTGGCGGTGCGCCATGGGACATCGCGCAGAGAATCGCCGAGGTGTATCTCGATCCTTCGACTGGTGGGGCGTCAGCGGCTTGGCGGCCGTGATGTAAAAGCAGGTCAGATTGTTTGTCGTCCCGAGCCACGGGCGAGGGACCTGCTTTCCCGTCGTCTCCGTTCAATCCGTTCACTCCGTTTGTGTCGCTTCTCGAAAAAACTCCGATGCCGGCCCGAGGCAGTTGCGCCTGATCTGGCATCGGAGATTTGGACAGCGACACAAACTGATTGAACGGAAATTGACGGAGAACTGCGCTAGAAGCAGTTCCCTCGGTCGCTGCGCTCCTGTCGGGACGACAATTACGCTACGCGATCCCCTTCGGCTTTGTGGGTTTCACGAACACCGGCGGCACCCCGAGCTGAATCAACAGCTTGTTGAGATTCGCAATCTCGCTCGCCTCGATCTGCTGCAGCGCACGAACCTGCACGTCCACCTTGCCGCCCAAGTCAGTGAAGATCTCCCCGTGCTGCTTCGTCGGCGCGGCGTCCGCACTCTGCACCTGATCCGCCAGCGTCAGCATCATGTTGTACAGCCGGATGGGAAAGTGCAGCGTCGACTGATCTGCGTGGTTGTACCAGTCGACCAACTCCGTGCGCACCACCTCCAACTTCTCGCGCACAGGTTTTGTGGCGTTCTTCAAGCTCGATGCATACGACTGGTCCTTCGTCTGCTCGACACGCTTGTCGATCTGCTCCTGCAGCTCCTCGATGCGGTTGAACGCCTCGCTGATCTCCGTGATCTTGTCGCGCACCTTGAGTGCGAGGTCGAAGCTCTTCTGCAGATCGGCTGTCGCTACCTGAATGCGCGGATCTTCCATGATCGTCAGCGGACGCGACATCGTATCTCGACCAACGATCAACCGCACGACATAGTCGCCTGGCACCGCCTTCGGACCCGCGATTGTGCCTTCGTCGTTCACGACCGTCTTGAGCCCGGTCGCATCGGCGTATCGAAGATCCCAGACGAACCGATTCGTGCCAGCGCGCGCGCGGACGATCGAGTCCGCAGGCACGAACGCGAGCGTGTCACGAGGCAGCCTCTCGGCGATTACGACGCCAGTGTCGCTCTGCGCGGTGGCGCGCGCACCCAGAGCCTTCGTCGTCACGTTCGCTTTCGCAGTGTCGGCCTTCGTCGAGTCCTTCTTCGTCGAGTCGGTGCCAGCACCGGCACTGTTGAACGATCGAATGACTGCGCCTGCCCTGTCGACGAACTGCAGTGTCACCTTCTGCGTCGTCGTATCCTTGAGATAGAAGTCGACAACCGCGCCGTCCGATGGATTCTCGCCCGATTGCGTGGTGAGACCGTGACCTCCGGCAAAGCGAATCGCCTTCGCCGGCGTGAAGAGATGGGCTGACTTGCGCGTCACGCTGTCGGCGAGCTGCCTGAGCGGCGTCAGGTCGTCGAGCACCCAGAACGCGCGGCCGTGCGTCGCGGCGATGAGATCGTTGTCCTTCACTGCCAGGTCGCGTACGCTCACGCGCGGAAGGTTGAGCTGCAATGGCTCCCAGCTCGTTCCGTCGTTCATCGAGACGTAGACGCCAGTCTCCGTCGCCGCGTAAAGCAATCCGCGGCGCGTGTTGTCCTCGCGGATCGAGCGCGTGTACGCGCCGACAGGAATGCCGGCGTCGATACGCGTCCACGTCTTGCCGAAATCAGTCGTCCTGTAGAGATACGGACGGAAGTCATCGAGCTGGTAACGTGTCGCCGACATGTACGCGACAGCGGGATCGTATCGCGACGGCTCGATGCCGTTTACTCGCGTGTGCTTCACCATCCCCTTGGGCGTCACCTCGATCCAACTCCTGCCGCCATCGCGCGTGAGATGCACGCGCCCATCATCCGTGCCCGCCCACAGCTGACCTTTCGTCGTCGGCGACTCGGCGAGCGCATACACTGTCGCGTACCACTCCGTGCCCGTCATGTCGCCATGGACGTCGCCGCCGCTGCGGCCGAGCGTCGACGTGTCGGCGTAGCTGAGATCGGCCGAGATTTTTTCCCACGAGCTGCCTTCGTCGGTGGATCGCCAGACATTCTGCGACGCCACGTAGAGCGTGCGTGGATCGTGCGGTGAGAGCAGCACGGGGAACGTCCACTGAAAGCGATTCGGGACGTCCTTCGCCGGCAGGCCGTCATAGTTGCTCAGCCACACGGAGATGTCGCGGTTTTGGCCCGTGCGCTTATCGTATCGTCCGATGATGCCGGTGTAGCAGCCGCCGTAGGTGATGTCGGGGTTGCGCGGGTCCACAGCGATGTGCGCGTTCTCGCAGCCGGCCACCGGCCACCAATCACGTTCGCCGATGGAGCCGTTGTCGGATCGCGACGCGATGGAGACGGTGGAGTTGTCCTGCTGCGCGCCATAGATGCGGTATGGCCACTGGTTGTCGGTGATGACGTGATAGAACTGCGCGGTGGGCTGATTCATGATCGACGACCACGTCTTACCGCCATCCTGTGAGACCGTCGCGCCGCCATCGTTGCCGTTGATCAGACGATTCGGATCTTTCGGATCGACCCACATGATGTGCGTGTCGCCGTGCGGCACGCGGATGCGCGAGAACGTCTTTCCGGCGTCGATCGACTTCCACACCGTGAGGTTCATCACGTACAGCGTGTTCTCGTTCGTCGGATCGGCGGTCACCTTCGAGTAGTAGAAGGGACGGATCTGGAACTTCTGGTCGCCGTTGATGCGATCCCACGTGTCGCCGCCGTCGTCCGAACGAAAGATTCCTCCCGAGGTGTCCTTCGCTTCGACGCTCGCGTAGATGCGCTTCGGATTCGCCGGCGACACCGCGACGCCGATCTTCCCGATCAGCGTCTTCGGCATGCCTTCATTGTGGGTGATCTCGGTCCAGCTGTCGCCGCCATCGGTGGACTTCCACAGTCCGCTGCGTCCACTGCCCGACTGCATGCCCCAGGGAAAGCGCTGGAACTTCCACATCGCCGCGAAGAGCACCCGCGGATTGGTCGGGTCGAGCGAGAGGTCGGTCGCGCCCGTGGAATCGTTGAGAAACAGGATTCGCTTCCACGACCTTCCACCATCTGTCGTGCGATACACGCCGCGCTCGGAATTCGGACCGAAGGCATGCCCCATGGCAGCGACGTACGCGCGGTCCGCATCCTTGGGATCGATGCGAATCGCCGTGATGGTGTGCGAGCTCGAGAGGCCGAGGTGATGCCACGTCGCTCCGCCGTCAGTGGTGCGGTAGACGCCGTTGCCGTAGGTGAGATCCTCGCGCAGCTCCGACTCGCCACCGCCCACGTAGATGACGTTCGGATCCGACGGCGCGACGGAGATAGCCCCCACCGACGAGATGTCGGTCTTTCCGTCCGTGATGTTCTCCCACTTCGCACCGGCATTCTCCGTCTTCCACACGCCGCCGTTCACCGCGCCGAAATAGTAGACGAGCGGCTTCGTCGGATCGCCGGCAACGGCGTCCGCGCGACCGCCGCGGAACGGCCCGATGCTCCGCCAACGCAGCGCCTTGAAGTTGCGCGACGTCAGCGAGGCGTCGGAGTACAGCTTCGGGTTGTACGCACCGGCCACAGGGGTCGGCTCCGGCGCTCGTCGCTGCGCCGCGAGGGCGGCCGGCAGCATGAGGACGGCCAAAACACAGGCAAAGCGGGCACGGCGCATGGGTTGGGAACTCTCGGCAGGTGGTGGGCGTGGTGCGCCAAGTTAGTGCAGCTCCGCGCATATTGTCATGAGCGTCCTGTCCTCCTGTCCTCCTGTCTTCCTGTCCGTGACCACCCCGCAGCCCAAGAACCCACTCCACGGCGTCACCCTCGAGACGATCCTGGAGCGCCTCGTCGAACGGTACGGCTGGCCCGCGCTCGCCAACATCGTCGACATCAACTGCTTCAAGAACGACCCGAGCATCAAGTCGTCGCTCAAGTTTCTCCGCAAGACACCATGGGCGCGTACGAAAGTCGAGAACTTTTACGTCACGGTGTTCAGCACGCCGGTCGAGTAGCCCGAAGGCATGCTCCTCCCGCTCCTTGTCTTCGCGCAACTCGCCACCGGAATTGATTCCACCTACTCGTCGGAAGCACTGCGCGTACTCGTCAACCGCGCCACGGTAGCGAATCACGCACCGCCGCCGTCCTTTCGCGGCTATCGCGCCCACGTCGAGACCGAGCTCTCTCTCCTGCTGCGCGACACACTGGGCCGAGAGCGTGCCGCACAGCTCGAGCAGCTGGCGTCGTCGATCCAGTGGCAGCGCGGCGGCGAATACGAGATGCACGTCGTCGGCTATCGCGCCCAGGGGCTCGGATCTCCCTTCTCGACGCTGTCGTTCATTCGCGGCTGGACAGAGCCCTCTCTCTTCGGCGAACGGCTCACACTCGGCGCGATGTTCGTGGGTGACAGCGTTCGTCGGGACAGCACGCGGACGGACACAATCGTCGCCGTGCATCCGTTCGCCAGCGATCGCGACCGGTTCTATCGATTCACCGGCGGAGACACGGTGACGGTGCTGCACTCCGGCACGCGCGCCATCTCGGTAGTTCGCGTACACGTCACGCCGTGGCTGCGTGACTCCACGCGACTCGGCGCGTTCGACGGCGAGATCGACCTCGATGCCGAACGTGGCCAGATCGTGCGCATGCGGGGTCGGTTCGTGGTGCTAGGTCCGCCGCGGAAGGGACGACGTCCACTCATGGCACGCATGCCCGGACTGATGGGCGTCGCGTACTGCGAGTTCGTCAACACCGAGGTGAATGGGCAATACTGGTTGCCCGCATTCCAGCGCACCGAGCTTCAGACGACCTTCGCGCTCCTCGGACATTCGCGTGCGGTTATGCGTATTCTGTCGACGTTCAGCAGCTATGACGTCGACCAAGCGAGCGGTTCGACATCGACGGCCGACACCGATGTCATTTCGCACCGCACGACCTGGGCGCCATCGGACAGCATCAGCCGCTTCCACGCCTGGAACGAACCGCTCGGCGACGCCACCAACGCCGTTACGGCGAATGACTTCGATGACCTCGCACCTGATGCGTGGAAGGCAACGGGCGCACCTCGGCTCGATCTCTTTCCCACCAACATCGACAACTATGTCCGATTCAATCGCGTCGAAGGGCTGTACACGGGGATGGAGGCGAACCTTTACATGCGGAGTCTCGTCCCCGGATTGTCGGTCGGCGCGGTAGGTGGCGTCGCATGGTCGGAGAAGACTGTACGTGGCGGCGCACACGTGTCACTGCAGCGCGACCTCTGGACATATGGCCTCCGCGCCGAG
>JAQBPV010000255.1 GCA_028287345.1 Gemmatimonadota bacterium | reverse complement strand
TGCGTACGAAACGCCGCGAGATATGGATCGTTCGCGAGCTTGGGCGTCGCCCACGCCGAGCGGCGCGCTGGTAAATCGCCGGTCGTTTCGTAGAACTTTGCTTGACGCGCGGGATCGCTCATGAACGTCACGAACTTCCACGCCGCCGACTTCTTCGCCGAGCCCCGCATCACCACGATGCTCGATCCGCCCGCCGTCGAGATCCCCACGCTGTCCGGACCGGGCAGCGGCGCCGTCATCCATGCATTTCGCAGATTCGCCGGCAGCCGCTTCTTGAACTCGCCCACATTCCACGGACCCGTGATGTACATCGCCGTCCGACCGGCGGCGAACTCCTGGAACACGTTGCTGATCTGCGTGTTCGCCAGCGCCGGTGCGAGGCTGTCGCGAAACAGGTCGACGTAGAACTCGAACCCGCGACGAAACTTTGCATCGCTGAACGCGCCCCGCGTCCCATGCTCGGCAAGCAGAAGCCCGCCCGCCTGCATGCCGAAGATCACCGGCTGCGCCCATACGTTCACCGGCAGCAGCGCCGGATATGAGCCAGCCGGCTGCACCTTCTTCACCTTCGCCATCGCCTCGCGCCACGCAGCCCACGTCGTCGGTGGCGACGCAATTCCCGCAGCGCGCAGAAGGTCCGTTCGATAGAACATCACACGCGTGTCGACATACCACGGCACACCGTACAACACGCTGTCGACGACGTTCGTCGCGAGCACACCCGGGAAGTAGTCGCTGCGTGGAACGAGCGCGGAGTCTCGGGCAACGTATGCATCCAGTGGCTCGAGCGCGTTCAGCGCAGCGAATTCCGGGATCCACGTGTTGCCCAGTTGCGCAACATCGGGCAGCGCGCCGCCGACATATGCCGTGAGCAATTTCTCGTGCGCAGCCGTCCACGGGATGGCCTGCACGCGGACGTGCACACCTGGATTGGCGCGCTCGAACTCACGCGCGATCGGACCGAGCGCCTCGCCTTCCGATCCGAACGCCCACACACGGAGCTCAGTACTATCGCCGCTCGCACGCGTGCAGCTACCGCAAACGACGACCAGCGCCACCGACACGACGGCGCGCACGCTGTGCCCAACACAACGGACGAGAGACCGAATCAGCAGCGTCCCGCCAGCCATCCGCCCGTGAACCCCGCTCGGCACAGTCCACGCGTGACGTCGCTATTCTGCCGTATCAACTTCCAGGCGAAACCGGTGCGCCAATTCTCGAGCATCGCGATGATCGGCCCTTGGTCGATTCCCAGGTAGTCCTTGTCGAACCAGGACAATTCATCCACGATGTAGCCGTGTTGGAGTCGAGGGCCTGTCGTTCGCACCGTTGGGTTGAAGGCGTCGACGAATCCATATTGGCCGAACAGCGCATCGCCATACGTGCGACGCATCGACACGAGCGCCGGCACCGCGATCTCCGGCGCGAAGGGGATCGATCCACCCGCTGCCGTCGGCACCAGTGTGCCGTCATCGTTCATCTCATCCATCCCGACGCCGCGCGCCCAGTACGTATGGAACGTGCGCTGCTTTCCGTCGATCGCGAACGTCGAGTCGATCGGACCGTCGCTCGCAGTGAGTCCCCACGTGTTGGCGTCGTAGCCGCGCCAGCCCGACGGATTCGTGATCGCATACTGCCGCTGCGACAGCGTCGCGCGACGCGAGTTCTCGAAGTAGTCGATGCCTTTGCCGCGCATGTAGGCATCCTGCACGCTTCGGAAGTCGATCCAGATGTGCGAGTACTGATGCCCGAACAGCGGCGCGAACTGCACGAACTGCTGTCCCTGAAACAGGTCCCACTTGTAGCTGCGGGTCCACTCCGTCCACGCCGACGCGTCGATCGCGTGCGTCGGTGAGCCAAGTGCGAGGATGTAGAGCAGCATGCCCTCATTGTAGCCGCGCCATGTGCTCAGGATGAAGCCGCGCTGGTTCGATCCCCCCGCCGGCTCCGGATGCCAGCCCATGGTTACGACTGGTCCATCGTCGGTTGCCCACTTCCAGTCGACGCGCGCGTAGATCGAGTCGGCGAGTGCGCGAACTTCGCGATCACCTGCGTCATTTCCGTCGAAGTACTGACGACAGGTCAGCGCGCCGGCGAGCAGCAGCGCCGTATCGATCGTGGAGAGCTCGACATGCTCGAACCGGAGGCCGGTGTCCATGTCGAGGAAGTGATAGAAGAAGCCGTGATTGCCCGTCACACCGCTGCTCGCGTTACCCTGCGGTGCGGTCCAGAAGAAACGCAGGGTCGTGAGTACACGCTCACGCGCGGCGTCGCGCGAGACCCACCCGTGCTCGACGCCGATCGGATATGCCGTCAGCGCGAAGCCTACTGCTGCCACGCTCGAGAACGACTTCGTCGGCCATCTGTCTGGCGTCAGGCCGTTGCGCGGATTGGTCGTCTGCCAGAAGAAGTCGAACGTGCGGCGGGAGAGCGTATCGAGAAATGCACTCTCTCCCGCCGTTGCCGTATAGGACGATGTTACACGCGGCTGTGTCGCGGTTTCTGTCGGCGCATGTGTGCATCCGACCATCGCAGCGAGGAGCAGCAATCGAGCGAGCTTCATCGTCGAATCCGCCGAGAGTGGTTCAGAAATCGTATGCCGCGCCGAACTGCACTCGGCGTGCGTCCGTCACCACGCATGACGCGGTCCCGAAGTTCGCGTTCTTCCGGTCACCTGTTTCGTAGCAGCCCAGGTTGTCGCGGTTCAACGCATTGAACAGGTCGACCGTAAGGCCGACGTTCTTCGACGTACCGAGGTTCAGGAAATCTTTGCGGAGGCGAAGATTGATGTTCTGGTAGGGGAAGAGACCCGGTACCGTAAATCCGCCCCGTTCGTAAGCCGCTCCGCAGAAACGCGCCGGGCAGCCGACGTCCTGCACGAACTTGCCGCCGAACGTTCCGATGCCCGAGAGCTGGATACCCCACAGGTAGGGAATGTCGACGATGCCGTTCACGACCATGCGATGCTTCTCGTCGCCCGACAGTGCCGTTCCATTCGCAGCGGTCGACACATGTTTCGGAATACTCGATGCCGTCGGGAACTCGAAGAGATCACCGAGGTTGTCCATGCCTTGTACGGAGCGCGTGGCGTACGTGTAGGCGAGTCCTGCGCCCCAACCCCAATCCTTCAGCGACAGACGCGAATAGGGTCGATCGATCTGCACCTGCAACGCGTCGTACCACGTCTTTCCCTGGTTCGTGGAGTAGATGAAGTTGCTGAAGCCGTGCGCGCCCGTATTGAATCCTGGCGCGCAACAGGTGCCATCAGGATTCGGACCTGAATTTCCGAAGTTCAACGTGAGTTGATCGTAGCCGCGTACACCGGCGTACGTCGCAGAGACGGCCCAATCCCTGATCGCCTGGCGCACGCCGAAGTTGAACTGCGTGGAGTACGGCACCTTGATGTCCTTGTCGATCAGCCATGCTTCGGGCTGTCCGTACGTTCCCACCAGCGCGTCGAGTACCTGACGATTCGCCGTGAGATACGAGTCGTTCCACGCGATCTGTCCCGGAAGTGGCGTCACGCCCCGTGGCGCGAAGTTCACCTGGAAGCTCGGATGCGTGATCTTCTGCGTCTCGTCCACGGCCACGTCGAACAGCGTGCGATCGTAATAGAGACCCGCGCCGCCGAACACGGTCGTCTTGCTTTCCTGATCCAGCGCGTAGGAGAAGCCGAAGCGCGGCTGGAACGCACCGTAGAACGGCTTGCGATTGTTGCCCGTGCTGATATAGCGGCTCAGGTCGAGCGGAACGGGCAGTTGGCTGTTGTACCGCGTGAGCGTGTCCACGACCGCCTTCGGCGTCACGTAGTCGTAGTTCATCATGTGCGACTCGTAGTCCCACCGAACGCCGAGATTCAACGTCAGGCGCTTGACCGGGCTCCAGTCGTCCTGGAGGTACATCCCGACCTGATTATTGTGCGCGTTGAAGTTTGGATCGCCCGTACCGTAGTTGAGCTGATAGGGCGTGTTGTAGTTGTACGTCTGGTTGTTGTTCGCGACGGAATAGCGGAATGTCGGCGTACCGTCGTTGTCCTTGACCAGATCGTAACCCACGAAGTCCACACTCGCGCCGGCCTTGAACACGTGCTCGCCAGCCATCTGGAAGCCGGTGTACGTCACATCGTTGCGGAGACCGAGCCGGTTCTGGATGTAGTCCTGGGTGCTCGCGTTGCTGCCGATGAAGTGATCGCTGTTGCTGTAGATGTAGTCGCGACGTGGCAGGCCCGGCGTGTTGGGGCTCGGATTCCGCTGGAAGCGTGAGAAGTCGATCTTCGCTTCGTTGAGCCACGGACCGGTGAAGTAGTTGTACTTGAGTTGGCCCACCGCGACGTTCTGGTGGTAGTTCACGGCCGCCTGCTGCGCAGTGTTGAGGTTGAAGTCGCGCACGTCCGTCTCGTACCGGTTGCTGAAGCTCAGCTCCGCCGACGACCGGTCATTGATCGCGTTACTCAACTTCGCGAATACAAGGTGCTCCTTGAACGGCGAGGCGAATGTGCCGCTGTACTGCCGCAGATTCACCGTGTCGAGCGCGGCGAACCCGCTCGGCGGAGTCGCAAAATCCACTCGGCTCGAGCGATTCTGGATGTTCCCTTCGTACGAAGCGAACACGTGCAGCTTGTCCTTGATGATCGGGCCACCGAAGCTCAGCGCCGTGAGTGTGCGGTTATATGGCGGCTTGGTGAACGTGTTGGGGTTCGTGTTCTTGTCCTTCCGCTGAAAGCTGTCCAGCGAGACCAGGCTCTGGTTCTGGTAGCCGACGAGAATATTGCCGCTCCATTCGTTCGAGCCTGATTTGGTCGTCGCCGTGATCACTGCGGCCGACGCCTTCTGGTATTCCGCCTTGTAGTTCTGCGTGATGACGCGGTATTCCTGAATCGCGTTCTGCGGGAACGGGTTGCCGCGGCTCGCATCCTGCCCGGCCACGCCACCACCCGTCAGATCATTCTTGAAGCTCGTGCCATCGACGAACAGGTTCACCGCATTCGCGGACTGTCCGCCCGATTGAATAGTGCGGAAGTTCGTCGAGTTGATACGGTCCTCCGACACCGTGACACCCGGCGCCAGCGCCGCGAGCTCGAGGAAGTTGCGGCTTGCCGTGGGCAACTTGTTGATCTGCGCTTCGCTTACGTTCGTCGCGACTTCCGACGTCCGCGTCTCTGCCGTCGCGCCCTGCGCCTGAACGACGACCGTCGACAGCTGGATCGCCGCGTTGGCGAGCGCGAAATCCTGGATCTGCGTCGCGCCGATCTGCACGACCACTCGGCGCGTCTGACCAGTGGTGCCGATACGCCGCACGTTCATGTCGTACGTGCCTGGAATCAAACCGGGCAGCACGTAGAAGCCGTCGGCTCGGCTCATCGTACCGCGCTGAACGCCGCTCTCGACGTTCTTCGCCGTTATCTGCGCGTCGCCCACGCCGGTGCCGTTCGTACCGGTAATCGTACCGCGAATGGTGCCGGTCGAGTTCTGTGCAAACGCAGGCATCGCGGTCGCAACGAGGAGCATCACAGCGGCAGTCAGACAGTTTCGCCCAAGCCGGCAAAGCCGGTTCAAGCGCCGCACGGAAAACATTGTCGATCTCATGAGGGAATCTCCTGGGAATGAACGAAGAGCAAGCAGAGCGAATGGGGTCAACGTCGCATCGCGTACACGGGCGGCGGACCGCATGAGTGCCGAACGACGAGTTCGGCGGGAACGACTTCCTTGTGAGCGCTCCCCACTCCCACCGGATCGGCAAGAGCGCGGAACAACAGCGCTGCGGCACGAGCTCCCAGCACATCGATGGCGACGCGCACCGTGGTGAGCGCGGGCGTCACGTAGCGCGCGATGGGGATGTCGTCGAAGCCCACGATGCTCACTTCACCGGGGACGTCGACTTTTGCCTCGTGCAGCGCGAGCAATGCACCGATGGCCATCGCATCGTTGGCGGCGAAGATCGCCGTCGGTTGCGCACCGCTGAGAGCGAGCAGCTCACGCGCCGCGCGCCAGCCGCTCTCCTCGGTGAAATCGCCATGCACCACGAGTGGGTTGCGCACCGTCAACCCGGCGGTGCGCATCGCGGCACGGTAGCCGCGGAGCCGAGCGCCGGCGTCCGCGTTGCGGGGTGGGCCGCAGATGAATGCGATGTCGCGATGCCCAAGCTCCGCGAGATAGCGCACGACGGCGCGCGTGCCGCCCATGTTGTCCACCGTCACGGCGGCCGCGGCGCCGGGCGTCGCTGGTGCATTGAGGATTACGGCGGGAAGACCCTCGGGTAGTGCCGACGCAAGCGATGCCGTCGACACTTCGGGCGCCATCACGAGCAATCCGTCCACTCGGCCGCGCATGGCGCGTACCGCCACCGAGACACCATGCGCATCGTGGTGAGAGCTGGAGACGAGCAGCGCGTGCCCCGTGCGCTGGATCTCCAGATCGATGCCGCGGAGCAGCTCGGAAAAGAACTCGCCGTATAGGTCGGGAAGGATGACGCCCACGGCGCTCGCCTGCCGTCGGCTGAGCGTCCGCGCTGCACCGTTCGGTGAGAATCGAAGCTCTCGCGCCACGTTCAGCACGCGCACGCGCGTGTCGTCGCGTACCGGTGCGCTCGCGTTGAGCACGCGGGAGACCGTCGCGACCGACACATTGGCGAGGCGTGCAACGTCCTTGATCGTGACGGCCACGTAGTCCTGAGTGACGAAAAACCGACTGCGTCGAGCGACGTCCAGCGGCGGAGTTACATCGGGATGAAAACGTTTACATTGGCGCACAGTTCGTCAAGAGTCGGTGCAAATTCTCCATGGCGGACGCGACCACAGGTCAACGCGCCACTTCCTGCAGCGTAATCTTGACAGAGCCGCCTCGTCTCGGTGGCCCCTTCCCTCTGGAGACCCGACCAGCATGACATCCCGTTGCACTTTCGCCCTCCGAGTGGGCGCTGCTGCATTCCTCGCCCTTGTTGCAGGCACGACAACCGCCAGCGCACAGGCGCGCACCAGCGGCATCGACACAACCAATTTCGACCGCTCCGTGCGGCCGCAGGACGACTTCTTCCGCTATGTAAATGGCGGATGGCTCAAGAAGACCGAGATCAAGAGCGACGCGACGGGAGCAGGCGCATTCCAGGAGCTTGCCGACCGCAGCCGCAACGGCCTGCACGAGCTCTTCGAGGATGCCGCACATCCGCCCAAGCCCACGAAGGGCGACGCCCGCGCCTCCGTGCAACTCCACTCGCCGAACGGACCCACCGAGACCGAGCGAAAGCAGATCGGTGATCTCTACGCGAGTTACATGGATTCCGCGCGCATCGAGAAGCTCGGAATCACACCGCTCGCCGGAGAGATGAAGGCCATCTCTGCCCTCAAGACGCCCGCGCAACTCCCCACGAGCTTCGCCCACTTCGCGAAGATGGGCATCCAGAATCCCTTCGGCGTCGGCGTGGGTTCGGACCCCAAGGCGTCGTCAGTCAACATTGTCTCGGTGAATCAGTCGGGACTCGGGATGCCCGATCGCGACTACTATCTCCGCAACGATGCGAAGACCGCGGCCGCTCGCGCTGCGTACGTCGATTACCTGACGAAGATGTTCACGCTCGCCAAGCAGCCCGATCCTGCGGGCGCGGCACAGCGTATCCTCGCACTCGAGACGCAGATCGCCACCAAGCAGTGGGACCGTGTGAAAAGTCGCGATCGCAACGCGAGCTACAACAAGATGACGGTCGCACAACTCGCCGCGCTTACTCCGTCCTACGACTGGAACTCGTACCTCAAGGCGGCCAAGCTCTCGAAGGCGACGGACGTCATCGTCCGCCAGCCCGATTACGTCAGCGCAGTGGACGGCATCATCAAGGAGACGCCAGCGTCCACCTGGCGCGAATACCTCACCGCCAAGGTGCTCGACGCCGCCGCGGACGAGCTGCCCGCCGCATTCGGTGAAACGCGCTTCGCCTTCCGCGGCAAGACGCTCTCGGGCCAGCAGGAGATGGCCCCACGCTGGAAGCGCGCCGTCAGCGGCACCGAGAACATACTCGGCGACGCCACCGGCAAACTCTATGTCGAGCGCTACTTCAAGCCCGAAGCGAAGGTGCGCATGGACGCGCTCGTGAAGAACCTGCGCAACGCCTATTCCGTCGGCATCGACAGCCTCGAGTGGATGAGTCCAGCCACCAAGGCTGCGGCGA
>JAQBPV010000024.1 GCA_028287345.1 Gemmatimonadota bacterium | reverse complement strand
GTCGTCGGCGGCTTCCTCATCACGGACCGCATGCTGAAGATGATCCGCCGTGATGATCAAACGAAGGCTGTTGTACCGAAGCCCTGATGCGCGAGTACATCACGCAGGCCACGTACCTCATCGCGTCGGTCCTCTTCATCCTCGGCCTGCGCGGCCTGACGCATCCGGACAAGGCGCGAAGAGGTATGCAGTACGCCGCGATCGGCATGCTCGTGGCGATCTGCGGCACGCTGATCAACCACGACATCATCGACTATCGTTGGATCGCCGGCGGCCTCGTACTCGGCACGCTCATCGGGTATCCACTTGGCATGTGGGTGCCGACCACGGCGCTGCCGCAGCGAATCGCGATGTCGTTGAGCTTCGGCGCGCTCGCGGCGACACTCGTCGGCGTATCGGAGTACTACAGCGCGTTTCATGGCGGCGAAGGAAGCATCGCGGCCGCGCGCATGGCCGCACTCGGCTTCGAGGTGCTCCTCGGTTCGCTGACGGTGACGGGCGCGCTGATGGCGTTCGGCAAGCTGCAGGAGCTCATCCCGTCGCAGCCGATCACGTATCGCGGACAGAACCTGATCAACTTCGGGCTGTTCGCGGCGGCAGTGGGACTGTTCATCATGGTCATCATCGATCCGACGAAGGCGTTCGCCTTCTACGGGATGATCGCCATCGCTGCGACGCTCGGCGTGTTGATGGTGATTCCGATTGGCGGCGCGGACATGCCGGTGGTCGTCGCGCTGCTCAACTCCTACTGCGGACTCGCCGCCTCGGCGACCGGCTTCGCGTTGGGCAACAGCATCCTGATCATTTGCGGTGCGCTCGACGGTGCGTCGGGATTCCTGCTGTCGATCCTGATGTCGAAGGCGATGAATCGCTCGTTCGCCAACGTGCTGTTCGGTGCATTCGGCGGCGGCGCGCCCACCGAAGCTCCGACGGGCGGCTCGGGGTTGCCGGTGCGCGCGATCTCAGTGGAGGACGCCGCCGTGCAGCTCGCCTATGCGCAGCGCGTGATCATCATCCCGGGCTACGGCATGGCGGTCGCGCAGGCACAGCACGCCGTACGCGAATTGGCGGAGTTGATCGAGAAGCGCGGCGGAGAGGTGAAGTATGCAATCCATCCCGTGGCGGGACGTATGCCTGGACACATGAACGTGCTGTTGGCGGAAGCCAATGTGCCGTACGATCGCCTGTACGACATGGACGAGATCAATGGTGAGTTTCCGCAGACCGATGTCGCACTGGTGATCGGCGCGAACGACGTGGTGAATCCCGCAGCGCGTGACGACCAATCGTCACCGATCTATGGCATGCCCATTCTCGATGCGGACCGCGCCAAGCACGTGATCGTGTTGAAACGTGGAATGGC
Organism: Gemmatimonadota bacterium; assembly: GCA_028287345.1. GTDB lineage: Bacteria > Gemmatimonadota > Gemmatimonadetes > Gemmatimonadales > Gemmatimonadaceae > AG11. The sequence continues at coordinate 4,007 of JAQBPV010000024.1, read as the reverse complement.
AGCAGGATTCGCAGGAATCGAGAACGCGTTGTTCCATGCGCCGGCCACAAGTATGCTCTTCGGCGATGCGAAGTCGTCGCTCGTCAAGCTGGTGAGCGAGGTCAAGTCCGCGTAGGGCAAGTGGCCCGTTGCGCCGTTCACAGGAAAGCGAGTCTGAGGAAAAGCCGGAAGAAGACTGAAGGGCCTGATACTAAGGGGTTGATCCTGCCCTTTCTGTCTTCTTCCGCAGTTTCCTCATCCCGCTGTTCGGTACTGGTCGAGATGCGACCGCCTTTTCCACGAACAACATTCGGATAGCTTGCAGTACCTCCGAGGACGCACTGTACATGCGTACCCAGTGAGGAGGTTTCCATGCAAACGATGACCCCGCGCCGCACCGATATCCATCTCGCGCTGGCCGAGCGCGTTCGTTCGTACATCGATGTACATGCCGACGAGCCGTTGCCGCTCGCGCGCCTCGCGCGCGAAGCGAACGTCAGTCCCGCGCATCTGCAGCGCACGTTCACGCGCGTCGTCGGACTTTCGCCCAAGCAGTACCAGGAGCAGAAGCGTGTCGGTGCGTTCAAGAGCGCACTGCGCGAGGGACGCACCGTCAGCAGCGCAACCTACGAAGCGGGATTCGCCTCTGGCCGCCGGGTGTACGAGACGGCAGACGACGCACTCGGCATGACACCGGGCGCGTATCGCCGTCGCGGCGTTGGCGTCACCATTCACTACACGGCGGTGCCCACCACGCTCGGGCTGCTGCTCGTCGCCGTCACCGAACGCGGCGTGTGCAGTGTGTCACTCGGCGACGAGGAAGCGTCGCTCGTGTCGGCGCTCCGCAACGAGTATCCAGGTGCGGAGCTCGAGCGCGCGACGGACGCGAATGACCGGCTCGTCGATGCGGTCGTCGCACACGTCGAAGGACGCACATCGGCGGCGGATCTTCCACTCGACGTGCGAGCGACATCGTTCCAGTGGCAGGTGTGGCGCGCGCTGCAGCGGATTCCCGAAGGTGCCACGCGCTCATATCAAGCGGTGGCCGAAGAGCTCGGGCGTCCCACGGCGGCTCGCGCCGTGGCGAGGGCGTGTGCGAGCAACAGGATCGCGGTGCTGATCCCGTGTCATCGCGTCGTGCGTGGCGACGGCGGGCTCGGCGGGTATCGCTGGGGCATCGCACGCAAGGCGGCGCTGCTCGCGCGTGAGGGTGCCCAGCCCGCGGTGTAACTCTCGCCCCTTGGAGTCGTAGTGCCTACATTGACCAGCGCGTCCCGGAGGGCATGGGGCGCGCTGCATTCATCGGGCACTCCGTCACAGGCTCCGCATGCCGCACATCACTCAGTCACGATCGGCACCTGCACCGGCTCAGGCACCACCGGCGAACTCCGAGCTGCGCAACGACATCAGGTCCGCCATTCAGGATGCGCAGAATGCAGCGCGCGATGCTCAGATAGCCGCCCAGGACGCAGCGCGGGCCAGCGGGGCCAACGTGGGTCCGGTCATCGCGGTGCCGCCTGTACCGCCGACTCCTCCTATGTTCCCGGGCGCTTACGGCGGTGATCCCTTCAACAACGGCGACGTCATCCCACCGCAGGTGGTGGACATCTCCATCGCGTTCTTCATCATGTGCGCCGTGATGGTGATCGGCTGGCCGCTGGCGCGCGCGTTCGGCAAGCGCATCGAGCGGCGCGGTGAAGTGGCCGCGATCAATCCCACGGTGGCGGAGCAGCTTCAGCGGATCGAGCAGGCAGTCGAGGCGGTGTCGATCGAAGTCGAACGCATCTCGGAGTCGCAGCGGTTCATGGCACGATTGCAGAACGCACAGACGCCAGAACGCATCGCACAGCCTGCCGATCGCAGCTGACCTAGCGGTTGCGACTCCGTGTGTCGTCACGGCGGCGATCGTCACGATCGTCGCCGTCGTGCTTTCTGCTCTTCTCCCACGCCTTTTCGCGCTTGCGATCCGCCTTCTCGATGGCCTTCAGCCGCTTCTCTTCGGACTTCTGAAGCGCGCGCTCGCGACGCTGACTCTCGTTGTAGGACCGATCGTTGTCCTGGAGCCGAGCCTGTTCGCGCAGTCGCGCTACCTCGCGTAGCCGGGCCTCTTCGCGCAGACGCGCTTCGTTGCGCATGCGCTCTTCACGCGACGTGTCGATGCGGCCGTTCGAGCTGCCGCCATACACGACGCGAGAGTTCGAGCGTAGACTCGCGCGCGCCGTTGCGCAGTCAGTCACAGGCGGCTGACGCGTGGGCGACACGCCTTCGACCCACACGCGGCAAAGTCCGGGGCCCGGAAGCATCGAGGATGGCACGGCGGTGCGGCGGGTCTGTGCGTCAGCAGCAGTGGTCGCGAGGGCGAGCGCACTTCCCGCGAGAACCGCAAGTCGAAGTCGAATCATCAGTACCTCCAATTGGCTATGCCGCGCAGCGTGCGCGGCGGTGAGGCTTTCCAATCGCTGTTGGAAAGGCAAGGCGTGCGCCTGTCGAACGAGCTCAGCGCGGCGCAGGAGCGTGATCCGGAGGATCGAGCGGCGAGTTGGGCCGAGTGAGCAGATCCAGCGCCTGAACGAGACTGCGGCCGTCGGACGTCAGGCGACGCGCGACAACCATGTGCTGCACGAACCACTGGCCGCGGTTCGTATTGAGGTCGTCGTAGCGCACGCCGCCGCCGCTCGACGACGAGTGGATGATGCGTCCGTCGCCCGCATAGATCGCCACGTGCGAGATCGGCTTGCGCGTCTCGGCGAAGAGCATGATGTCGCCCTGCCGTAGCTGGGAGACGCGCGCAGTTACTCCCTGTCCCGCGCCCGCCTGCTCGCGCGAGGTCCGCGGCAGTTGCACGCCCTGCTTGGCGAAGACGTAGCGCACGTAGCCGGAGCAGTCGAATCCCGTCTCCGGTGACGTACCTCCCCACTTGTACGGCACGCCGAGATAGTCGTCCGCGGTGTTCAGTACCCGTGAGGCCGAGGCTGGTGCGGATCGCGAGCCGGTGGATGTCGAGCCGCCAAGGATGACGGACGAGAGGACATCCATCGCGGATTGGTTGAGCGACGACTGCGCACAGCTGGTGAGGAAGATCAAGCCGAGTGGCGCAAAGCCGAGTGTCGATGGACGAGGTGTGCTGCGCATGCCGTCCGTAGAGGCAGCTTCACGGCCACGCTGGGCCGGAAACGCAACGTGTTGTCACGGAACGGGTTACCGTTTCCGAGCTCCGTCGAGCGGCGCATTTGCGTCCAATATTGGCGACAAAGCCGTGTTTCCCCGGGGACACCCCGACCGTCTTCGTGCGACGCGCGGTCGATGTGCGGGAAGTGTGATTCATCGGCGGATCTTGCAACCAACGGCGAGCGGGCCTCATCCAAGCACGTGAGGCGCGCAACCGCTCACTCTACGCGCCGAGTTGCCGATACTCTGGAGCACGATGCCTCCCTCACCTCAAGACGCCTCGGCGAGCGTGCTTCGCGCGCAGCTGCAGGAATCGCTCGGAGACGCCTACACCATCGAGCGTGAGCTCGGTGGTGGCGGCATGAGCCGGGTGTTCGTGGCGCGTGAGCGGTCACTCGACCGGCTGGTCGTGGTGAAGGTGCTGCCGCACGAGTTGGCGGCGGGAATGAACAGCGAGCGATTCCGGCGCGAGATCCAACTCGTCGCGGGCCTTCAGCATCCACACATCGTGCCGGTGCTCGCCGCGGGAGAGGCGGCAGGCGCGCCCTTCTACACGATGCCGTTCATCGACGGGGAGTCGTTGCGCGCACGTCGCGGGAAGCTCGGTGTTATGCCGCTGAACGACGCCGTGCGCGTGCTCCACGACGTGATCGACGCACTCGCCTATGCGCACGAGCGAGGCATAGTGCATCGGGACATCAAGCCCGACAACATCCTGATGAGCGGCACACATGCCGTCGTCACCGACTTCGGCGTGGCCAAGGCGCTCAGCGCGGCGAATGTCGTGGTGCGCGACGCCGACTCGAGTGGCACAGGAATCGGCATGGCCGTGGGCACACCGGCGTACATGGCCCCCGAGC
>JAQBPV010000022.1 GCA_028287345.1 Gemmatimonadota bacterium | reverse complement strand
TCGACCTTCGCGCCCGCCCCTTCCAGCTCGGCGATCTGCGCGCGCGCGGCCTTGATCAGGTTCGAGTTGAATCCACCGGCCAGCCCACGGTTGCTCGTGAGTACGATCAGCGCGACGCGACGGACTTCCGTCGGCTGGCGAAGAAGCGGAAAGCGCTCCGCGAGATCCGACGAGTAGAGACTCGAAATCACGTCCGCGAGCGCGAGCGCGTACGGACGCGCCGCGACGACGCGGTCCTGGGCACGCTTCATCTTCGAGGTCGCCACCATTTCCATCGTACGCGTGATCTTGCGCGTGTTCTCGACGGTCTTGATGCGACCCTTGAGCTCTCGTCCCTTTGCCATGAGGCTTACTTCTTCGCGGTCTTCTTGTACTCGTCGATGGCGCGCTTCAAGTCGGCTTCCGTCTCCTTCGACATCGCCTTCTCGTTGCGAATGCGCTCACCGACCTGCGGGTACTTGGCGCTCATGAACTCGTGGAAGCCGCGCTCCCAATCGCGCAACGCCGAGACGTCGACGTCGTCGATGTAGCCGTTGGCGACGACGTAGAGGATCATGACCTGCTGCTCGACCGGCATCGGCGCGTACTGGCCCTGCTTGAGAATTTCGACGGTGCGTGCACCGCGCTCGAGCTGCTTCTTCGTTGCCGCATCGAGGTCCGATGCGAACGACGCGAATGCTTCGAGCTCGCGATACTGGGCGAGGTCGAGACGCAGACGACCGGCCACTGCCTTCATGGCCTTGATCTGTGCCGAGCCACCGACGCGCGACACCGAGATACCCACGTTCACGGCGGGACGCACACCGGCGTAGAACAGGTCGGCCTCGAGGAATATCTGTCCGTCGGTGATCGAGATGACGTTCGTCGGGATGTAGGCGGAGACGTCGCCGGCCTGCGTCTCGATGATCGGCAGTGCCGTCATCGAACCACCTGGCTTGAGGATCGTCTTGCCGTCGACCACGGACGGATCTGCCGACAACTTCGCGGCGCGCTCGAGCAGACGGGAGTGGAGATAGAACACGTCGCCGGGAAATGCTTCGCGGCCCGGCGGGCGGCGCAACACGAGCGACAGCTGGCGATACGCAGCGGCCTGCTTGGAGAGGTCATCGTACACGCAGAGCGTGGCCTCGCCCTCGTTGTACATGAAGTACTCGGCCATCGCCGCACCCGTGTAAGGCGCGATGTACTGCATCGGTGCCGGATCGGATGCCGAGGCGACGACGACGATGGTGAACTCCATCGCGCCGGCTTCCTTGAGCCGCGCGACGACCGACGCCACGGTCGATGCCTTCTGTCCGATGGCGACGTAGACGCAGGTGACGCCCTGGCCCTTCTGGTTGATGATCGTGTCGACGGCGATGGCCGTCTTGCCGGTGCCGCGATCGCCGATGATCAGCTCGCGCTGACCGCGGCCAATCGGGATCATCGCGTCGATCGACTTGATGCCGGTCTGGAGTGGCTCCTTTACAGGCTGGCGGACGATGATGCCAGGCGCCTCGCTCTCGACCTTTCGCGTGTGCTTCGCGGCGATCGGACCTTGGCCGTCGATCGGACGACCGAGCGCATCGACCACTCGGCCGACCAACTCTGGACCAACCGGCACCTCGAGCACGCGGCCGGTGCGCCGGACCTCGTCGCCCTCCTTGAGCTGGAGGTAGTCGCCCAGTACGACTGCGCCGATGTTGTCCTCTTCGAGGTTGAGCGCGAGGGCGGTGACGGTCTCGCCGGTCTCGCTCGAATGCACCTCGAGCATCTCGCCCGCCATCGCCTTCTGGAGGCCGTCGATGCGAGCGATTCCGTCCTTCACTTCGAGGACGGAACCAACTTCTTCGACGTCGAGCTCGTGGAGGTCGGCGGCTTCGATTTCGCGAAGCAGAATGTCCTTGATCTCGCCGGGGCGGAGCGTGGTATCGGATGCCATACGATCGGTCGGATTGGTCGGTGAGGGCTAGCTTGTGAAAATTATCACAAGCCTCCGTGTGACGCAACCATGCAAGAATGGGGCGGCGGGCCGCGGGCGAAGCCCGCAGCCGCCCCATAAGCGAGCGAAGCGAGCGGCCCTGGCCCTGCACTCTTTGGGCACGACGCAACAGCGAATGGTGACGCCAGCTAGACGGGAGCCAGGTAGACTGCGGCCATGTCATCCGGCGTGCGCGAACTCAGAGTCTGGCAGGAATCCGTCTCCCTCGCCGGTGACGTCATCCGCGCCATCCGGCAGAACATCCGCCGGGAGACCAAGAGCGTCAGCGATGCGGTGATGGCGACCGCAGTCTCCATCGGCTGCAACATCGCCGACGGATTCGGCCGGCACACAGTCGCCGACCAGCTCACCTGCTACCTCCAGGCGAAACGCGCCCTGCTCAGGCTCGAAACGGAGCTCGCCATCGCACGACATGCCGAGTTGATCCCGGCGGGCTCGTTTACGGAGTTGACCGCGCGATCGAATCAGGTTGCGCGCCTGCTGTCTGGCTACCTCGTCTACCTCGAGCGGCAGATCGCCGAACCGGAAACCGCCGCGCGACCGCCCTCCGCCGCCCGCCGTGCATCACCCCCGGCTGCGTCCGTGCCCCTTCGTGAATCGCTCGATGAGGTCGACGGCGCGCAGGCGAGCCAATGAGGCGGGCTTCATTCCAACGACGCGTTGCGCGGTGCTCGACAGGTGCGACGAGCTCGCGAAGTCGAGCACTGCGGCGATGTCGCGCACGTCGTAGCCCGGATTCTTCGCGAGCTCCGCGGCCGCAATCAGGCGCACGAGGTCGATCACGCGCTTGAGGTTCGGCGCACCGCTCGCGGCAAACGTGCGACTGAGGTGCTCTCGCGTCACGCCGATGGCGTCGGCGAGCAACTGCGTGCGCACCGGGCGGCCCGACCACGCCACTATGCACCGCCACGCCGCGATCTGCAGCGGCGTATCGAGCCCCAACGCCACCGGAGGCTCGGCAAGGGCAGCACTGAATCGCGTGGAGAAGGCATGTCGCAACACGAGGTCGCGCACCACGCTGTCATCCACCGACTCCACGAGCACATCCGCGAAGTCGAGCGCGGCGCACTGTGCCAACGCCGGCGCCTCGGCGGCACGAAGCGCCGTGAGGCCGAAAAAGGGCACGCTCGGGAACTCGCGCGCCAGCCCTGCCGCTCGCCATGTGTCTTCCTGCGCACCCGCGAGATCGACGATGGCGGCGTCCACGAGCGAGCTGCGAAACGCCGCGTCGAGCTCCTCGGGAGTCCGCGTGAGCACCAGGCGGGCACGTCGGCGAGGAAATGATCCGCGCATGAGCACGCGTGCGCGCTCGCGTGTGGCGCAGAGCACCACCACTGGCGGCGGCGCCAACGTACGCTGCGCCGCAGTCGCCACGACTGGTTTCGACGCCGTCGTCATACCTGATCCATCGGTGCACCAACGATCATCTCCTGCGCTCGGCGCAGCACGAGCCGCGCATTCGTGTACGAGATGGCCGAGCTGGCCGCGTCGAAGTTGACCCACTGGCAGGCGGTGATTCCTTCGGTACGCTGCGGCGACGTGCTGGCCTGCGCCGTCTGCATGAGAAAGAAGTGGCAGACCTTGTGGATCAACCGACCGCGGAAGCGGAAATACCAGTCGATCGTTTCGATCGTGCCGCGCAGCGATACGTCGTCGATGCCCGTCTCTTCACGCACCTCGCGCAGCGCGGCGTCTTCGGCGCGCTCGCCGTTTTCGAGGTGACCCTTGGGAAAGCCCCAGTTCTGGTAGCTGTCGCGGATGAGCAGAAAGAGCGGATCGCCCTGCTCGAGACGATAGACGACACCGCCGGCAGAGGTCTCCTGCTGCGCCCGGGCTCGCGTCATCGACGTGAGCGCTCAGACCGTTGCTGCGGTATCGGCGGGCACGCCGTCTTCTTCCAGCGTCGGCTTGCCCTCGATGAACTGCCGCACGATGGGATCGGTCGTCTGCTGGATGTCGGCGATGGTGCCCTCGAAGCGCACGCGGCCTTCGTACAGCATCGCGATGCGCGTACCGACCGTGTACGCGCTGCGCATGTCGTGCGTGATGACGACACCGGTGACGCTCAGCTTCTCGCGCATGCGCACCATGAGCTGGTCGATGACGGCGCTCGTCACCGGGTCGAGTCCGGTGGTGGGTTCGTCGTAAAGGATGTACTTGGGGCGCAGTGCAATCGCGCGCGCGATGCCCACTCGCTTGCGCATTCCGCCGGAGAGCTCGGCAGGAAAGCGCTCGCGCACGCCGGGCAGATCGACGAGATCGAGTGCTTCGTCGACGCGCTCGACGATTTCGCGCTCGTCCAGCTCGCCCTGCTTGCGCAGGCCCATGGCGACGTTCTCGCCGATGGTCATCGAGTCGAAGAGCGCGGCGAACTGGAAGACGTAGCCGATGCGTCCGCGGAGCGCGTAGAGCTCCTTGCGGGAGAGGTGATCGACACGGTGGCCGTCGACCCAGACTTCGCCCAGATCCGGTTCGAGCAGGCCGACGATGTGCTTGATGGCGACCGACTTGCCCGTGCCCGA
>JAQBPV010000539.1 GCA_028287345.1 Gemmatimonadota bacterium | reverse complement strand
CGATCAACACGGACTTCGCGATCCGGAACAACAACGATCACGTGCTGTCGTTCGACGGCAGGATGATGGGCATCAGCCATCACAGCGCGGACGACAACAACGCGTCGATCATCTACACGCTGCCCGTGGAGGGCGGCACGCCGAAGCGCATCACGGCGAAGGGGCCGTCGTACTTTCACGGTTGGTCACCCGACGCGAAGTGGCTCGTCTACGCCGGACAGCGCGACAACGACATCGACGTCTATCGCATCAGCGCAAATGGCGGCGAAGAGGAGCGGCTCACGAACACACCGGGGGTGGACGACGGGCCGGAGTACACACCGGATGGCAGGTACATCTACTTCAACTCGTCGCGCACGGGCCGCATGCAGCTCTGGCGCATGAAGGCGGATGGCACCGCGCACGAGCAGGTGACGAACGACGGTTTCAACAACTGGTTCGCGCACATCTCGCCGCACGGCAAGTGGATCGCGTACATCTCGTTTCCGCCGGAGGTGCCCGCCAACGATCACCCCTTCTACAAACACGTGATGCTGCGGCTGATGCCGATCACGGGAGGGCCGTCGCGCGTGATCGCGTATCTCTATGGCGGGCAGGGAACGATCAACGTTCCGTCGTGGTCTCCGGACGGCAAGCGGCTCGCCTTTGTCAGCAATACGGCGATGAAGTAGTTGTCGCAGGGGCGGAGAGAGCTCAGACGGCGGCAGCTACCAATCGGAGCGTGCCAGTGGCAGCATCGGTGTAATCCGACAGAAACGCGTCGATATCCGCAGCGCTCATCGGACGTGCGATGAGGTATCCCTGCATCTCGTCGCACTCGAGCTCCTTCATCAGTTCGGCCTGCACGTCGGTCTGCACGCCCTCCGCCACCACTCGCATCTTGAGGCTCTTTCCCATGGCAGCGACCGCCCGGACGATCGACGCATTCTGCATGTTGGTCGGAAGATCGGAGACGAACACCCGGTCGATCTTGATCTTGTCGAAGGGGAACGATTGCAGGTAGCTCAACGACGAATAGCCGGTGCCGAAGTCGTCCATCGCAATGCGCACACCGAGCGTCTTGAGCTCCGTGAGCACGCGCAACGCATCGTCGCGGTTCTCGACGAGTAGCGTCTCCGTCACCTCGAGCTCGAGGCGGTTCCCCGGCAGTCCGCTGTCGGCCAAGGCCCGCTGCACCGTGTCGATCAAACCTTTCCGACGGAACTGCACGGCCGAAAGATTGACGGCGACGCGTAGCGGCGCCGGCCACGTCATGGCGTCGAAGCAGGCGCGCCGCAGCACGAACTCACCGATGGGCACGATGAGGCCCGTTTCCTCGGCCACCGGAATGAAGTCGCCCGGCATGATGAGGCCGAGCTCTTCGTCATGCCAACGAACGAGCGCCTCGAAGGCGAGTGGTGTGCGACAGCTGCTGTCGACGATCGGCTGGTAGACGACCGACAGCCGATCCTCGGCAACGGCGCGACGGAGACCCTGCTCGAGCTTCCGTCGCGCGACGAGCGCGGCATTCATCTGCGGCTCGAAGAAGCGACAGGTCGCCTTGCCATCGGCCTTGGCGCGATACATCGCCGTATCCGCATTGCGGAGGAGGTCCTGTACTGTGCTGCCATCGTCCGGATACAGTGCGACACCGATCGACACACTGACCGTGACCTCGGCGCCATCCAGGTACACCGGTGCGCGCAGGACGTCGAGCAGTCGCTCGGCGAGTGCGATGGCCAAATGCGGCTGCGATGCGCACGTCTGCACGATCGCGAACTCGTCGCCGCCGAAACGCGCGGAGATATCCGCGTCGCGAACCGTCGCGGCGATCCGCTTGGCCGTCACGCGAATGAGCTCATCGCCGGCGGCGTGGCCGTGTATGTCGTTGATCAGCTTGAAGTCGTCGAGGTCGACGGCGAGGAGTGCGAACCGCTCCCCTGTGCGCTGCGCGAGCGAGATGTTCTTCTGCGCAAGCTCCATGAAGAACCGCCGGTTCGGCATGTCCGTCAGCGAGTCGTGCAGCGCGAGATGCGCGAGCCGCGCTTCGGCTTCCTTGCGTGAGGTGATATCACGGACCGCGAAGAGCTCACCGTCCGCTCCATCGGTCAGCAGGATTCGGCGCCGGCAGATCTCCGCCGGAAAGGTCGAGCCATCCGGACGTCGCAGCACCAGCTCCAACGTCCTGTCGCCTTCTTCTACCGAGAGAGGAATTTGATATTCCCCCGTCGTCTGCGTGAACCACTCGAGGATCGACTGTCCAGCTGCGTTCTCGCTGAGCCCGAACATGCGCCGCGCCACGGAATTCGCATCGACGATCGTGCCGCCACGATGTACGACGATTCCCTCGAATGCACCCTCGGCGAGCGTGCGAAAGCGATCGGCCTCTGCGGCGAGCCGCCTCGAGACGCGCTGATCGATCACTGCGCCCGTCATCGCGATGAACAGGATGAACAGCGATGCGACGGCGACGGCGGTCACCAGGACGGAACGAGAGACGCCGTCGGCGGCAGCGGTGTGCGTCAGTCCCTGTTCGATGTTCACGGCGCCCATGGCCGTGAAGTGAAGCGCGACGATCATCGCGATCATGAGCAGCGTGCTGGTCACTCGTCCAAGGCTGCGCGACGGTCCGAACTCGACGAGCAGCGACAGCGCGCCGAAGCCGAGGCTGAAGACGACCGATGCTGCGACGAGGTCCGGCGAGTAGGTGAGATGTCCCGGCATGCGCAGCGCGGCCATGCCGATGTAGTGCAGCACCACGACACCCAGCCCGAAAATCGCTCCGCCGAACAGTCGGGCGCTCGACACGCTGCGGAAGCGCATGGCGATGAAGAAGCCGAGCCCCATGACGACGGCGCCAGCCATGAACGACAGTGCGGTGAGGCCAGGGTCGTACGTCATCGGCATGCTGACCTTGTAGGCGAGCATGCCGATGAAATGCGTGGACCAGACGGTGGCCGCGGCGCAGACACTCAAGAGCGCGAGCCAGAGCGCTGTGCGCCTTTTGCCGGCCGCACGACTGGAGACGCTCAACGTCGACACCGCGCCGAAGACGCAGATGGCTGCGGCAAGCAGAACGAGACGCAGGTCGTGATCCAACAGCAGGTTATCGATGATGCGCCACATTCTTCCTCGCCGTGTGCGACTTCAGGGACGACTACGATAGCGAGCTCGTCATGACGGCAACGTGAAGGGCGCATTACAGAGCTGTCATAGAAGACGGGGCTCGTGGCGCTTCGCGCCAGCTTATGGGGCGCAGCGCGCTGCGCGCGGCTGCTTACGGGGCGCGTAGCACGCGCCCCTGTAGTAAGGTTGATCATGAGTGAGTCAACGACGCTTCGCTCGACGGCAGCCGCCGCGATGCGCTCCAACGGGTTCGAGCCTGACTTCTCGCCTGAAATCATGCGCGAGGTCGCCTCGATCGACGATCCGTCGGACGATCCACTGCCCGCGACCGTTCGCGACCTGCGCGAACTCGAGTGGTCGTCGATCGACAATCGCGAATCGCGCGACCTCGACCAGATCGAAGTCGCCGAACGGTTGAGCGATGGCTCAATCCGCCTGATGATCGGCATCGCTGACGTCGAATCGCTCGTCGCGCGTGGATCGGCAGCAGATGACCATGCGGCGATCAACACGACGTCCGTTTACACCGGTGTCGCCGTATTCCCGATGCTGCCAGAGCGGCTGTCGACGGATCTCTCCTCGCTCAATGAAGGCGAGGATCGTCTCGCCGTGGTCATTGCTTTCGACGTCGGCGCTGATGGGTCGCTCTCCAATGCCGACGTCTATCGAGCGCTCGTGCACAATCGCGCCAAGCTCACCTACGATGGCGTTGGTGCATGGCTCGAAGACCGCGGTCCTGAGCCTCCTGCCGTCGCGCGGTCGCCGAAGCTGCGCGAACAGGTGCTCCTTCAAGACGAAGCGGCCGGCCGGCTGCGTCAGGCCCGCACGCGTGCCGGTGCCCTCGACTTCGAGAGTGTCGAGGCGTCGCCTGTCGTCTCGCGTGGGAAGGTGATCGATCTGCAGGTCGCACGACGGAGCAAAGCGCGCGACTTGATCGAGGACTTCATGGTCGCCGCCAATCGCACGGTCGCCACGTATCTGCTCGCCAATGGATCAGCGTCGCTGCGGCGCGTGGTACGCGAGCCCAAACGCTGGGATCGCATCGTCGCGCTGGCCGCGGAACTCGGCGACATACTCCCCGAAGCACCGAGCAGCCTCGCACTCAGCGAATTCCTCGCGAAGCGCCGTGCGGCTGATCCGGAACACTACGCGGATCTCTCGCTCTCCGTGGTCAAGCTGCTCGGCCCCGGCATCTATGTGCTCGAACGCCGGCTCGGCGACCGTCGCGAGGTAGGACACTTTGGTCTCGCCGTCGCTGACTACGTGCACTCCACTGCACCCAATCGGCGCTTTGCAGATCTCGTCACGCAGCGGATGCTGCGCGCCGTCGCGACGAAGAGTGGGCCGCCATATACCGACGATGAGCTCACCACCATCGCAGCGCGTTGCACCGAGCGGGGCGATGCCGCGCGCAAAGTCGAGCGATTGATGCGCAAGGTTGCTGGCGCGTCACTGCTCGCCGAGCGAATCGGTGAGAGCTTCGCCGCGGTGGTGACGTCGGCGTCCACGAAAGGCACGTATGCTCGGCTGCTCAGCCCACCGGTTGAAGGGCGTGTCGTGCGCGGCGCGGCTGGCCTCGACGTCGGCGACACCGTGCGTCTCACTCTCGTGGCCGCGGATGCGAGCAAGGGGTTCATCGACTTCGCGCACGAGGTGGACGGCGCGGCGCGCAAACTGGAGCGGAGTCGGCGCAAGAAGGCCGCGGCAGATCGGATGCGCCCGCACATCGGCCAGCTGTTCGACGCCGAGGTGACCGGCGTCTCGGAGAGTGGTACGTATGTCCGGTTGCTCGACGGCTCGGTGGAAGGACGCGTCGTGCGTGGCTACAAGCCGCTGTCGGTGGGAATGAAGGTGCCGGTGAAGCTCGTGCGCACCGACAGTGTGCACGGCTTCATCGACTTCGAGTATGCGAGTGCCGTCGATCAGACGAAGGAGGAGCGTCTGGAGCGGAAGCGCGCGACGGCGACCAGGCTGCAGGAGCGCATCGGCGAATCGTTCGACGCGGTGATCACCGGCATGACGCAGAAGGCGACGTGGATCAGCATCGACGACGGCGCCATCGAGGGACGTCTCGTGCGCGGGCGATCCGGGTTCCACGTCGGCGATGCGCTGCGGGTCGTGCTACTCGTTGCGGACCCGCAGCGCGGCTTCATCGACTTCGCGCGCGACGCCTAGCGGCTCACGATGTCGAGCAGGAACTGGCGCACGCGTGGATCGCGACGTTGGGCGAGTCGCTGAATGGCCCTGCGACGCAGCGTCAGGTTCTCTCCCTCGCCGGCGATCTGCAGCAGCTTGTCCGTCGCCGCCGACTCCGGCCGCTGCGCGAGGATGTCGAGCATCTGCTCCTGCATGTCGGGCTGGCTCTTGAACTCGTCGTAGAGCGCGAGCAGGTCCTTGATCTCGAGCCCGACGCTGTTCCCCTTGTCCCAGTATTGCCCCGCGCTCCGCAACGCGACCTGACGCAGTTCGATCTCTGAATTCCTGTCGCGCGCGACGCCGAGCAGCCAGGTCATCGACTCCGGGCTGCGCTGGTACGAGACACCGCGGAGGATGCCTTCGCGCAGCTGCGGCGAGGTCGTCTTGCCGTAGAGATCCTTGAGGTACTGAATGTCTTCCGGCGACCGGCGGCTCGAGCCGATCTGGTTTACCGCCCGCACGCGCAGTTCAGTGGCAAGTGTCGTGGACTCGGCGATGCGTCTGAGGGCAGTGCGTGCGGCCGGGCTGGTCTGCTGGGCGAGCCCGCGAAGCGCGATCTCGGCGACGTCCGTGTCAGTGGCGTTGAAGAAGATCGAATCGAGCAGCGCGGCGCTCCGATCGTTGTTCACCTGGGCGATCGACTGCACGGCCTGACGTCGGACGGCACCGCTGGGATCAGTGCGCGCGACGCGCAGCATGATCTCGATGCGCTCGGGCTCGCGCGACCGGGCGAGCAGCTCCACCGCCTGGCGACGCAGCGACACGGAGCATTCATCCCGTCGCTCGAGCAGCTTCTCGACGACCGGCAGAACCTGCGAGGACTCCATCTGCATGATGCCGATGAGCGCGGCGCGACGGACTTCATCTGCGTCGTTCGAGCAGACGGCGCTCTGGGCGCCGGCGATGACGGGCGCGAACAGCAGCAGCGCGCAGAGCATGCGGGAGGAAGACATTGGACGAGTGGGAAGGAGTGTGCGGCGTGATGACACCCTTCCGACACGACAACCCGGAATAGGGTTGGGTATGCGGCGGGGCAGCTCGCCGAGCCCCTACACGGAAATTACTATGACCCCATGGCCCTACACCTCACCCGCGCGCTCCAGCACCGCAACTACCGTCTCTTCTTCGGCGGACAGAGCATCTCCCTCGTCGGCACGTGGATCACCCGCGTGGCCACGAGTTGGCTCGTCTATCGGCTCACAGGGTCGCTCGTCCTGCTTGGCGTGGTCGGCTTCTGTGGCCAGATCCCAACGCTGCTGCTGGCGCCGTTCGCCGGCGTGATCGTGGACCGCATGGACCGTCAGCGGATCCTGCTCTACACGCAGGTGCTGTCGATGCTGCAGTCGTTCGCCTTGGCAGCGACGGTGTTCACCGGGACTGTCACGGTGCCGCTGATTCTTGCGCTGCAGGTGTGTCAGGGAATCATCAACGCGTTCGACACGCCGGCGCGACAGGCGTTCGTCGTCGAGATGGTCGAGGATCGTGCGGACCTCCCCAACGCCATCGCCCTCAACTCATCGATGGTGAACGCCAGCCGCATCCTCGGCCCCAGCATCGGCGGCGTCATCATCGCCGCGACAGGCGAGGGTTGGTGCTTTCTCATCGACGCGATCTCATATGTCGCGGTCATCGCGTCACTGCTGATGATGGACGTCGAGCCGCGCGAGCTGCCGCGCCGAACCGCGAACATGCTCACGGAGCTTCGC
The DNA here is from genome assembly GCA_028287345.1 of Gemmatimonadota bacterium. Lineage (GTDB taxonomy): Bacteria > Gemmatimonadota > Gemmatimonadetes > Gemmatimonadales > Gemmatimonadaceae > AG11. Next base: position 8,737 of record JAQBPV010000539.1, on the reverse strand, counting down.
ACCGGCTCCGACTATGTGTCGAGCTTCCTTCCCGTGCGCACCGCGCTCATCCTGCTCGCGCTGGTGAGCACTCTCGGGATGCCTTACACGGTGTTGATGCCGGCCATCGCCCGCAATCTGCTGCATGGTGGGCCACACACGCTCGGCTTCCTGATGACGTCATCCGGCGTGGGCGCGCTCGCCGGTGCTCTCTATCTCGCGTCGCGGCGTTCCGTGCTCGGACTCGGCAGGGCGATGGTGTATTCGACGTCGGCGTTCGGCATCGGGCTCATCGCATTCTCACAGTCGAGGAGCTTGTGGGTCTCGCTGCTCGTGCTGCCGTTCGTCGGCGGTGGGATGATGGTCACGATGGCGGCGACAAACACCATCATCCAGACGATCGTCACGGAGGAGCTGCGCGGGCGAGTGATGTCGTTCTACACGATGGCATTCCTGGGAACGGCGCCGATCGGAAGCTTGATTGCCGGCTTGGCGGCCGACAAGATCGGAACCTCACGCACGATCTTCATGGGCGGCGTGTGTTGTCTGATCGCCGTGATGTGGTATAGCCTTCGCCTGCCAAAACTGCGCGAGATCGTACGTCCGATCTATGTGGAGCGAGGAATCATCGCGGCGGCGGAGATCGACGCTGGGGTGAAGGCGCTCTAAGGACCACACCCGATGTCTTCCGAACACGACAAGATGCTCGCGGGCGAGATGTACAACACCCGCGATCCGGACCTGCTCGCGACGGCGCATCGCGCTCGTGCGCTTCTCGCGGCGTACAACGCGACTCCATCAACGGACGGCGACGCACGCATCACGCTGCTGAGGCAACTGCTGCGCTCTGTCGGCGACGGCGTGTGGATCGAGCCACCGTTCTTCTGCGACTACGGCATCCAGACCGAGATCGGCATCAACACGTTCATCAACGTCAACTGCGTCTTTCTGGATTCGGCGGAGATTCACATCGGCGCGAACGGATTGATCGGACCCGGGGTGCAACTGCTCACCGCGTTTCATCCGCTCCGAGCGCGAGAGCGCATCACTCCCGACTGGACACCCGAATCCGGAGACTCACCCTTTCGCACGCAGGCGGCGCCCATCCACATCGGCGACCGCGTGTGGATCGGTGCGGCGACGCTCGTCATGCCGGGCGTCACCATCGGCGACGACACGACGATCGGCGCGGGCAGCATCGTCACCGCTGACATCCCGTCCGGTGTGCTGGCCTTTGGACAGCCGTGCCGAGTGCAGCGCGAGCTATGAGCAGACAGGCGCGCGTCATCGCGGGCGGCATCGTCGCAGTGCTCCTGTTCGACCTGATCGCGTCGTACGCGTCGCTGGCCTTCGAGTTTTCATACGCGAGGGCCAGCGTCGGTTCGTACTTCATCTATCTCATCACCGGCGTTTCCGGCGCCCGAGCATCCTTGACGTCCCGCGCGAGACAGGGCGCCATCGCCGCCGCCATCGTTGGCTTCGCCGACGCATCCGCCGGCTTGGCCATCTCGTGGATCATCGGACCAGGGCGACCACCGGACGGAACGCTCTCGCCGGCCGAATGGATCGTCACCGCCGTGATCGTCGTGCTATTCGCCGGTGCCGTGGGATTCCTCGGCGGGGCAGTGGGCGCGCGAAGCAATCCGAACGTAGCCGGCTGACGGACGGTACTGCCGCTGGCATGAAGCGGACGGATATACCACCTTCTCTTACGTCTTTCGCCGCTTGGCTTTCGTTCGCCCACCCACAGGGCGCCATGATCAAAGCCATCATCTTCGATCTCGACAACTGTTTAAGCGCGGCTGACGAATCCAGCCGACAGCTACTCGAGCCGGTGTTCACCGCGGTGCGCGAGTCGAATCACGGCACGTTGTCCGACGGTATCCTCGAGCGCGCGTTCGACGACTGCTGGCGCGATTCGTTCGACGTCGTCGCGCAGCGCCACGGATTTTCGCGCGCGATGCTGGAAGCCGGCTGGAACGCCGCCGCCCACGCTGAAGTAACGACTCCGCTGCAGGGCTATCCCGATCTCGGCGCGCTACGTGAGCTGCGCGGCAAGCTCTTTCTCGTGACGTCGGGATTCCGTCGGCTCCAGGAGAGCAAGATCTCCGCGCTCCGCATCGCGGAGTTGTTCACCGAGGTTCACGTCGACGCCATCGACGAAGAGAATCGGCGCGGAAAGCAGCGGATCTTCGCGGACATCCTCGCGTCGCATGGACTGTCGCCTGACGAAGTGCTCGTCGTGGGTGACAACCCCAACTCCGAGATCGAGGCGGGCAACCGGCTCGGCATCACGACCGTGCAGATCCTTCGGCCCGGTGTGACGCGCGGCAACAACGCGGCCTACTACATCGACGAGCTCGCGGAGCTGGCGCTGTTGATCTGAAACACTCCGGAAAATCCGCGAAAAGCAGACTGAATAGGACGGAAACGGAAAACCGAAGGGAGCGGATTTGACGGATTTTTCGGATACCTGCCGGATCAGACTTTCGGGCCTGGCCCTCTTGGCCGATCCAACAATGTCGGCCGCGACTGAAAAAGTTTGGTTCTTCTCTTGAGAGGGCCGGCCTCTGTTATCGGAGGCCGGCGCTCTCTCGGAGCAAATCCGGCCTTTATCCGTCAGATCCGTCGAATCCGTTCCCTTCGGTTTACGAGCGCCGCGCCAGGACGAGGCGGAAAGCAAACTGAAAACGCAGATCTCTCTCTCTTCGGAGACTCCTTCGCGCGACGACGGTGCGGCGAGGGGATCGACGGTGTATCAGCCATGGAGCTGTCGTCAGTGAGAGAGGTCGGAAGCGTGTCCTTGCTGCGACACCGGATCCCTGAAAATCGTTGGTATGGCAACGACCTTGTCACGTCCCTGTTTGTAACCCTGTAGACAGGTTCGCCTAGGTACACTACGCTGCCACCGCGCTCGCGTGCCTTGGCTTCACTCCAGAGGATCGTATGACCAGACAGACACTCACAGCTGCGCTCTTATTCGTGGCCGCGATCGCCGCGCCCAGCATCGGCAACGCGCAGACGTTCAAGGTCGAGAAGTGGGACATTGGTGGCGCGGGCGGAACGGACTATCTGGTCGCTGAGCCGGGCACGGGACGCGTGTTCGTCTCGCGCGGTACGCACGTGATGGTCATCGACGGCGCGACCGGCAAGGTCCTCGGCGACATCCCCGACACGCCACGCATGCACGGCATCGGCCTCGCGCCAAAGTGGAATCACGGCTTCACGACCAATGCCGGTGACTCGAGCGTCACGATGTTCGACCTCACGACGCTGGCGGCGATCAAGAAGACGCCGATCAAGGTGGGTGGTCTCGACGGCATCATGTACGACGATTATTCCGACCACATCATCCTGACGAACCACAGCAGGCCTGGTACGGCTGTGGCGCTCGACGCGAACACGGGTGAGATCGTCGGCACCGCAGTGCTCGAGGACAACGCACCCGAAGGCGCCGCGAGCGATGGCAAGGGCAAGCTCTTCGTCAACAATGAGAGCAAGAACACCATCCAGGTGCTCGACGCGAAAACGATGAAGGTTCTTGCATCATGGCCAGTCGCGCCGTGCGAAGGACCGACCGGTATCGCGCTCGATCGTCCGACCAACCGCATCTTCTCCGGCTGCGGCAACAAGTCCGTCGTGCTCGATGCGACCAGCGGCAAGATCGTCGCGACGATCACCAACGGCGACGGCGTCGATGCACTCGGCTGGGATGACTCGGAGAAGCTGATCTACATTCCCGCCGGCGACGCCGGCAACGTGACCGTCGTACGGCAGGACGCGCCCAACAAGTATACCGTCGTCGCGAATGTGCCCACGATGAAGGGCGCAAAGACCATCGCCGTCGATCCGGTCAGGCACGTGGCGTATCTCTTCCAACCCGAGTTCGGCCCCCTGCCCGCGGGTACGCCCGCTCCCGCACCTGGCACGCGCGCGCCGCGTGGACCAATCGTCGCCGCGTGGTTCTTCGCGATCACGCACTGACAGTTGTCGTCGGAAAGACATTGAACGAGAGGGCCGAATCAGTGCAGATTGATTCGGCCCTCTTCGTTCATCCCTCGATCCCGTCCGGATGCCAACTGTGCAGTGCTCGTGCGGACAGGAGCTTCACTACTCCGCCGACAAGGTTGGTCTCATCGCGCGCTGCCGATGTGGCCGTCCGGTGCGATTGCCGGAGGCAAAACCGGCGCCGCGGCGCAAGAGCCACGACGACCTCCTCGACGACCAGCAGCGCGCAGCGAGCAAGCGACGCCAGTTCATCGCAGTGCTCGCCGTCGCCATCGTCACGATCGTTGCGGTGTTGATCTTCGCGCGGCTCAATACGGTCAGGGGGACGCGACCATCAGCCGTCGCGTCGCCCGGCGTGCCTTAGTTCAGCGACATACCGGATATGCGGCATCCGGCCCCGTGATGGCCGGTCTGTCCTTCCTGTTCGCGATCGCCATCATCACGTCGTGAATGAATCGCGCGAGCCGCGCCGAGTGATCGTACTCGATGTACTGCGGTTCGTCGGTGGGCTGGTGGTAGTCGAGTGCATAGCCGAGTGAGAAGTACGTCACCGGAATGTTCTTGTAGACGTAGTTCACCTGGTCGCTGCGACAGAAGCGATTCATCGGATTCGCCGTCACGTCCCACGTCTTGTCGATCGCCATCGTCTCGGCGCGCGTTGCATTCACCGAGTCGATGATGTCGCCGAAGTCGCGTGAGAGCCGACGTGAGCCGAGCGTCTGCACCGACGTCGGACCGCCGAACTTCACCTCATCGACGCGTCCCTTGCCGAGCATGTCCATGTTGTGCGCGGCCACGACCGATGTCAGCGGGATCGTGGGGTGATCCACGAACCACCGTGAGCCGAGCAGGCCCGCCTCTTCTCCTTCGTGCGACACGAAGATGATCGACCGTGCCGGCTTTTCCTTCGCGAACTGCTCGGCGATCTCCAGCATCACGACCGTGCCCGAGCCATCATCGTCGGCGCCGTTCATGATCGAGTCCCGACGCGGAGCGCGGATGCTGCGCGCGTACGCGATGAGCGAATCGATGGAGTGTTGCTGGATTGCCGTTGGACGGCACGAGGGGTCATTGGCGCCCTGTGGACGCGTGACCTTGTTCACCGCACGCAGCGAGTCGTGATCGACGGCGGTCGCGTTGACGCCGTTGTGATCGTTGTGCGCACCCACGAGCACGTACTCCGACGCGCGCGCCGGATCAGAGCCAGGCAGGATCGCGATGACGTTGCGGCCCGGCGTCTTCGAGATACGCCACTCGTAATTCCAGCTGCCCGACACCGGCTGACCGCTCGTGCCGACGCTCAGCTGATCCACCGGCTTGCCGAAGAGTTTCGTTGCGGCATCGCTGGAGATGGCGGCGCCTGCGGGCAACGTCGCCGCGCTCGCTGGAGTTGCGGGCTGCATCGTCATCCGGGCATTGAACGCCGAGCTCACCGCCGGGCGCGTCGTCGAGTCGAGGGCCACGAGCAACACTGCGACCGCGCCAGCACGTTGAGCGCGCGTGTCGCGCAACCCGCCACCGCCACCCCGACCGCCGGTGGGCAGCACTCCGCCCACTCGGGCGACGCTGTCACGGATCGCCTGCTCGACAAGCGCCGCGTTGGCCGCGCCGAACTTGTTGGGTACCGAATCGCAGCGAAGCAGCGTCGCCGGACGCGGTGTAGCGACACCAGCTGCAGCCGGTGTCGCGAGGAAGACAGCGACCTTGCCGCTGAACATCGCCGGATCGAGTGCGACAGCCGTGTCACCCCACCGGCCAGCAAAGACCGTCGGTACGTTGGTGAGATCGGCCTTGCCGGCCAGGCTCGCCGACGGCGTCAGCGGAATCCACTCGGTGCGACCGAACGCCCCGCCGGAGGCGATGAGCCGCGACGACGTGCTGTCGTAGGCGATGGGGCCGAAGGGGAGATTCTGGAAGTAGGTGCCGTTCTCGCCCGCGGGCTTGAGGCCGAGCCGCTTGAACTCGCGCGCGATGTAGTCGGTCGCCATGAAGTTGCCCGGCTCACCAATTCGCCGGCCCTTCATGCTGTCGTCGGCGATCTGATAGAGGCGAGTGCGGAGATCGTTGGCGGTGATGGCCGTGACCGTCGGGCGCGGCGCCCAGGTACGCGGACCTTCGTCGGGCCAGACGGGCTTGCTGCTCTTCTGAGCCGAGAGGCTCGACGCGGCGCAGACGAGGAGTGTGATGCCGAAAGAAATGCGGCGCACAGTTATTCTGGTGTATGAGGAAGCGGACGATTTGAGGCTGATGGATGCGAAATCTAGACGACGTTTTTCCGGCGTTGGCGCGCTCGGCGTTTCGCGCGCGGTTTCACCTGCGCGGCCCGGACCGCGAGTACCTGGACAAGAAGGGCATCGACACCGTGCTGACGCACGCCAGCGATCTGCTCTCGAAGCGGCTGGCACCTGCGGAACCGAAAAACGACGGCAAGCAGACGCCCTTCCGCGGTCATCCGGTCTTCGTCGCACAGCACGCGACTGCCACCTGCTGCCGCGGATGTCTCGAAAAATGGTATGACATTCCGCGTGGACGCGAGCTCAGCGAGGCCGAGCTCGCTCACGCTGTAGCGGCGATCGGTCGCTGGCTTCGGACGGAGCAGACCGGCTGACTCACTTCGTCCCCGCCGTGGACGACATCGGTGGCGCCTGCTTCTCCCACACGAAACGATGGAGGAAATCGCTGCTCCGGCCGAAGATATCGATCCACCGGCTGTGGATCAGCGATTCGTGCACGTCGTCGGGCGTCACGGTGAGCTCGTAGTACACGCCCTTCGCGCGCAACAGGCTCACGAGCCCGACCATCTGCGAAAATTCGACGTTGCGGTCATCGTCGCCCTGCTGGAGAAACACCGGCGACTTCCATTTGTCGATGGCACCCACCGCCGACGATCGAAACGCGAGGCTCGTCGTGTCCGATGCGCTTCCATAAATGTGTACGCCAGCCAGATCCACTCCGGCGACGAAGACGTCCGAGTTCCGAGCGAGCGCTTCGGCCGTGAGCAGTCCGCCGTACGAGAGACCCCAGATGCCGACGCGCGACGCGTCGACGTCGGGCCGCGACTGCAGATATTTCGCGCCGGCAAGGACGTCCTGGTACTCCGAGTTCCCACGCCCCTGCGTATTCGGCGCACGACGGAACGAGTTGCCATAGCCCACGCCCGCGCGATAGTTCACCGACAGCACGATGTAGCCCTGCGTCTGCAGCCACTGGTTGTAACCGTACGACCAGTGATAGAACTGCATGTAGTGATACGCGGGCAGCATCTGTCTCGACGGACCGCCGTGGACGAAGACGATTGCGGGCCTCTTCTCGCCCGGCTTCATGTCCTTCGGCAGGAAGAGCTGGTTGTGCACTTCCATTCCATCCGGTGCCTTCGTGATGATGATCTCCGGTGTCACGTGCGCTGCCTTCGGAAAATCCTTCGGCAGCGTCGGGAAGACGACTTTCGTCTCGCCGCCACTCGTCGGCACGATGCCGATGGACGCCGGCTGCGACGCATTGAAGTACAGCACCGCGAGACTCTTCCCCGACGCGAGCGGCGTCGGCGATACCTCGACGCCGTCGTCCGTCGAGATCTTCTTCGGCGTACCACCGGCCGTCGGCACGGCCCAGATGTGCCGCTTCTCGATGTCCGTCGCATTCGTGGCGTAGTACATCGTCTTGCCGTCGCGCGAGAACGCCGTCGTCACGAACGTGCGATCCGCCACGCCATCGTTGATCAAACCATCCGTCGTCGTGAGCAACACCGGCTGCGGCTGCGCATTCGCGATGCTCACCGAGAAGTAGCGATCCCATTCGTCCTTCGGCACCTGCGCCGTGAAGACGACGTGCTCGCCCGCCCACTGGATGCTGTTGATCGTCGTGAACGTCCGATCCATCGGATCATTGTGCCAGAACTCATGCGCTCGGCCCGTTGCGACGTCGGCGACCATCAGCGAAACCGTGTGGCCGCCGGCGAACGCGGCGCGACAGAGCCCGTCCGCGGCCACGACGACGCTGTCCGCCTGCTGATTGCCTCGGCCTCCACCTCCGCCAGCTCCCGGCGCCACGACCGGACACCCGCTCGGGGTCGTTGCATTTCCTCTACCCGCGCCCGCAGCACCACGACCACTCGCCGGTGTCGCCTGTGCCGTGGCCTGTCCGAACGCGCCGCCAGTGGCCACCTGCTGCCCGAACGGCGTGCCCGGACGACGAATGAACGCGATGCGCTTTCCATCCGCCGACCACGTGGGACTGCCGTCCATATCCGTGCTCGGCGCAAGGAATTCGACGCTGCGTGACTTCATGTCGTAGACGCCGATGAAGGCGTGATTCTCTCGCGCGCTCACGAACGCGAGCTTCGATCCATCGGGCGACCACTGTGGACTGCCCTGACGTCCCCATGCCTTGATGAACGGCACGCCACCCGTGTCGATGGCCGCCTTCGCGCCGCGCGCTGTGCCGGCGCGAAAGATCTGGCCGTCGCGCACGAACACCGCGTACCGTCCGTCGGGCGAGAGCTCCGGCGCGCCGCCGCCACGACCGCCGGCCTGCAAGTTCGTAATGACGGCGAGACGCCATGCGCCGCTGCCGTCGGTCTTGGCCGCCCACACGGCACGCTCTCCGCCGTCCGGATCGTGCGATGGATTCGCCACCCAGCCCTCTCGGTTCTGCCCCGAGCCGCGCACGAAGATCGCCGTCGAGCCGTCGTCGGACAGCCGCACCGAGCCGACGTCCACGCCGTCGTCGTTCATGAACTTCGTGATGCGCA
>JAQBPV010000519.1 GCA_028287345.1 Gemmatimonadota bacterium | reverse complement strand
TGTTCGCGCTGCAGTCCGCGGAGTATCAGGCGTCCGTGCTGCCCGTCGACGTGCCGCGCGTGGCCATCGAGGCCGCGCATCCGATGAGCTGGTATCGATGGGTTGGCTCCAATGGAGTTGTACTGGGTATCGAGCGCTACGGCGCGAGTGCGCCGTTCGAGACGATCTACAAGGAGCTCGGCCTCACGGTGGACAAGCTTGTCGAAACGGCGAAGGGGCTGGTGAAGAAATAGTGTCGGCTGATTCGGACGCGCCACGCAACAACTTCATACGCGAGCTGGTGGCAGAGGACGTCGAGACGAATCGTTTCGGTCGTCCTCTCGCGACGCGCTTTCCGCCGGAGCCGAACGGCTTCCTGCACATCGGGCATGCAAAGTCGATCGTGTTGAACTTCGGGCTCGCGCGCGAGTTCGGCGGTCGCGTCAATCTCCGCTTCGACGACACGAATCCGTTCACCGAGGACATGAAGTACGTCGCGGCGATCAAGGAAGACGTGAAGTGGCTCGGCTTCGAGTGGAACGAAGAGCGCTACGCGAGCGACTACTTCGAGCAGCTGTATGAGATCGCGCAGCGGTTGGTGAAACGCGGTAAGGCGTACGTCGATTCGCAGACGGAAGAGGAGATCCGCGAACGGCGCGGCACGGTGACGACACCGGGCACGGACAGTCCGAATCGCGAGCGGTCGGTGGACGAAAATCTCGACCTGTTGCGCCGCATGCGTGCCGGCGAGTTCCCGGACGGCGCGCACGTGTTGCGCGCGAAGATCGACATGGCGCATCCGAACATGATCATGCGCGATCCGCTGTTGCTGCGCATCCGCCATGCGTCGCACTACAGGCTGGGCGACGCGTGGTGCATCTATCCGCTGTACGACTTCGCGCACGGGTTGTCCGATGCAATCGAAGGGATCACCAGGTCCCTTTGCACACTCGAATTCAAGGACAACCGCGACATCTACGAGTGGCTGGTGAGCGAGGCTGGTTTCGATAATCCGCCCACGCAGATCGAGTTCGCGCGCGGTGAGATCGACTACATGATCGTGAGCAAGCGAAAGCTGCTCCGTCTCGTGAACGAGAAGTACGTGACCGGCTGGGACGATCCGCGCATGCCGACGTTGGCGGGTATGCGTCGCCGCGGCGTAACGCCCGAGGCGATTCATGCCTTCTGGGAATCCGTTGGTGTCGCGCGGAAGCCGGTGCGCACGGAGCTCCCGACCTTCGAGCATGCGGTGCGCAATGATCTCAACATGCGTGTGCCGCGAGTGATGGCCGTGCTCAATCCGATCAAGATCGTCCTCACGAATTATCCGGAGGGCGAGGTCGAGGAGCTCGACGCGTCGTACTATCCGCACGACGTGCCGCTCGAGGGAACGCGCAAGGTTCCGTTCTCGCGCGAGATCTGGATCGAGCGCGACGACTTCATAGAAGATCCGCCGAAGAAGTTCTTTCGCCTGGCTCCGGGCCGAGAGGTGCGGCTGCGCTATGCGTACCTGATCACGTGTCAGGACGTCGTGAAGGACGCGGAGGGGAACATCGTCGAGCTGCGCTGTACGTACGATCCGGCCACGCGCGGCGGCGATGCGCCGGATGGGCGAAAAGTGCAGGGCACGATCCACTGGGTGTCCGCGGCGCGCGCGGTGGACGCGGAGGTTCGCCTGTACGATCGGCTGTTCACTGTGCCGGATCCGGAGGCGAACGAGGACGAGGATTTCACGACGTTCCTGAATCCGTCGTCCCTCGTTGTGATCGAGCACGCCAAGGTTGAACCGAGCGTGCTCTCCGATCCGCCGGGTTCACGATATCAGTTCGAGCGCACCGGGTATTTCGTGCATGATGCGATCGATTCGACTCCGGAGCGGCCGGTGTTCAATCGCACTGTGACGTTGCGCGACTCCTACGCCAAGCTGAAGTAGGTCTTCTGTCGGTGCGCGATCGGTCGCGCGCATTCCTTCCGACGGCCACTTCGCACGTCGGTCGTTCCCGGCTGGCACCGGGAACGAGCGCGCTCAGAAGCCGTCTCCAGGAACACGCACTCCCTCTCCCAGCGCCCTCAACAACAAACGCGTTGGGAATCGCACGACTCCAAACGTTGTTTGCTTTCCCTCCTCTCCGGCGAGGCGCGCCTTCCGCAACGGTATTCTGCGCACGCTCTTTTCGGTCGAGATGCTCGAGAGTAGGAGCGAGCGTTCGTGGAGACGGTATCTGAGCGCGCCGATCAGAACGTGGGAGGTCTGAGAGCCAGAAGCGCGAAGCTTCCGTCGCAACGAACGGCAGCGACGATCGCGCAATGATCTCGAATCAACTCCGCAAAACGCGTTAGGCGATCCCCTGCCTGATCGCCTTGATCACACGATCAGCGAACAGATCGACTTCATCCAACGTCGTGTACACGTTCGGCGTGATCCGCATGCCGTTGAACTCGTCCGTCACCATCGGTGTCGTCACGATCTTGTGCTTGTCGAGCAGCCAACCGCCAAGCTTTCCCATATCCATACCAGCGATCGAGAACACACCGATCGCCCCGCTCTTGTTCGGACCGATCTCCGTGATCATCGATGCACGGTCGCTTGCCGCCAAGACCTGCTTTGCCCACCGATCACGCAGGTAGCGCAGTCGGGCGATCTTGCGTTCCGGGCCAATGCCACGATTGAACGCGATTGCCACTGAGATCGCATTGTGGTTCGCGGCCGGATGCGTCCCGATCTCCTCGTACTTTCGGATATCGGCGTCCTGCTCCACGCTCCCAGCCATCAGCGGCCACAGCGACTTGATCCTGTCGCGTCGCACATAGAGGAAGCCGGTGCCGATCGGCGCGTGCAGCCACTTGTGCAGGCTCGTGCCGTAGTAGTCGCATCCCAGCTCGTCGCGCGTGAAGGGAAAGTGCGCGAACGCATGTGCGCCATCGACGAACACCTGGATGCCCTTCGGCTTCGCCAGCTCCACGATCTCACGCACCGGCGCGATGTATCCGGTCTGGAAGCTGATGTGCATCACCTCGATGACTTTCGTGCGCGGCGTGATCGCCTTCGCGATCTGCTCGACGTACGACGCCGTGCTCTTCACGGGCGTCTCGAGCTTCACGCGCTTCAGCACGATCCCCTCACGACGCTCACGCTGACGCCACGCGTTCTGCATCCGCGGATAGTTCTGTGTCGTCATCACGACCTCGTCGCCCGCCTTGAGGTCGAGCCCGAAGATCATCGTTTCGTTCGCCTCGGACGCGTTGCGCGTGATCGCCATCTCCTCCGGATCGCAGCCGAAGTCCTTCGCAAGATCGCGACGCACCGATTCGATTCGCGGCTCCAACACACGCCACATGTGATCGACGGGCAACTCGTTCGAGAAGCGCAGGTCGCGGATCATCTGATCCAGCACATGCGTCGGCGCCGGACTACAGCCGCCGTTGTTCAGGTTGACCATCGTCCGGTCGAGATCGAAGGCGCGCTGAATCTCGTTCCAGTACGACTCGTCGTCCGCCACTTGGGCCGCCGGCAACGCGCCACCAACCTCGCCGGCACGAAACAGCCTGGTGAACGCGTCACCGCGCATCACGGGTGCGGCGACACCAGCGCCGAGGAGTGAATGGACGAACGTGCGACGTGATTGCATGGCGGCCGGCCGTTGGGGATGGGTGAACATTCAGTATTCGCCCGGCCCTGTCCAGTGCGAGAATCCACCGATTGCCTTGCGCGATGGATCGATCCTCCTCGCGGCATATCGCTCTTGCTACTCGCCGACTCATCGGGCACTGTTCGCGACGTGACCACTCCACGCCCGCATCTCATTATCGCTCTGCTCGTCGCACTCAGTGCTCCCGCGAACGCCCAACCCGCGACACCGAAGCCACTGATCGTCCGCGTGCTCGACGTCGGACAGGGCGACGCCATCCTCATCCAGAACGGCGGTTCCACCGTCCTCATCGACGGCGGACCAAACGCTACCGCACTCGGTAATCACCTCGACGCGCTCGGCTTGAATGGCGGGACGATCGACGCGGTGATCCTCTCGCACGCCCATGCCGACCACTACCAGGGCCTGCGTGAGCTGTTCGCGACGAAGCGGCACATTACCGTCCGCTTCTTCTGGGAGAATCAGGACGTGTCGGCAAATTCCACGCTCCAGAAGCTGCGCGACTCCATTGCGTCCCGCGTGCACGCCGGATCGCTCACCTACCGCGACACGGACGATCCGTGCGCCAACGGCAAGCCACTCTGCGTCGTGACGCTCAAGGGCGGCGCGAAGCTCGAGATCATGCGGCCCGATCCGAATGGACAGGATCCGAACAACCGCTCACCAGCACTGAAGCTCGTCGGGCCAGACTCCGCGTCGTTCACGATGTGGATGGCCGGCGACGCGGAACGCGACGCCATCTCATTCTTCGATCGCGCGCCGTATCATCCCAATCCGGGGATGAAAGTGGACGTGCTCAAAGCCGACCACCACGGTAGCTGCAACGGCGTGTCCGACGCATACCTCGACCTGCTCGCTCCGTCACTCGTCGTGGTGTCGCTCGCCGGCGTCAACGATTACGGCCACATGCACACACAGGCGAAGGCGATGTTCCGGAAGCACCACATTCCGTGGTATCGCACCGACCGGAATGGGACGATCACGCTGCGCTCGTCTGGCGTACCCGGCGAGAAATTCACCGTGGACGTCGAGCGAAAGGGTAAGAGCCTCAGCGGCCCCGGGGACAAGCGCTCGAAAGACCCGTCCTGCACAGCCCATTAATCGCGCTGGTGTCGAATCAGCAGGGACCTGCTTTAACGCAGTCATTCCCCTGATTCTTCAATTCCGTGATTCTAGCCGGTTCGTTGCTGTTCCTGGATCTTGTGGAGACGTCAACAGCAAAGACGAGGCTCGAATCACGGAATTGGAGGAATTGGAAGAATCTGATCTCTGCGGCGAGTGTTAGAGGGGCGCCGAAATCGCGAGCGTGCTAGTGCAAAGAGGGCGGGAGTGCGATTGCGTTCCCGCCCTCTCTACCTTCTAGACTGACCTACTTCTTCGGATCCAGGATATCGTCGATCCGCTTGATCGCTCCTGCCACGTGAAGCTGCGTCGCGCGGTCATTCTTGCCCGACGCACCGCGCAAGTCAGAGCGCAGCGCCACGAGCGTACCGCGCAGCTGTGACTTCGCGTCGTCGCTGAGCGGCGTGATGCGGATGCCGAACTGCGCCAGCTGTGCGACCTGCGCCTGATTCACCGGCGGCGGATTGAGCTTCCGCTCGATCGTCGACAGGTAGTCGCTCTGCAGCTCGCGACGGAATGCATCGATTGACTGGCCGGCGTAGATCTCCGACCACACGCCGTGGCGCAGATCGTCGAGCAGGCCAGACAGGGTGTAGACGCTCGCCTTGTTCGCGGCGAGAGCCTCGCCCTCGAGCAGGCGGTTCATGCGGCCGTCATCGAGCATGGCGTTCAACACACGCGACTGCGCGTTGTTGATGCGGTTGATCATGCCGCCCGCCTCGATGCGTCCAGCGATTTCCGGACGGATCAGGAACGTCGGCGTCTTGAAGACTTCGGTATTGATGAAGCGCACCGCCTCCGCCTGACGCGCCTTCGACATCGCGACGTACACCGGGCCGCTCTGGCCGCCTGCCTTGTACTGCACCGTGCCGCCGCCGATGATCGTCGCGACGTGGCTCGCCTCGGTCGCCCACTGGCCGACCGTACGATCATACACTTCGCGCAGATCGCTGTTGTCCTCGCCTTCGCGCGTCGCGGCGCCGCTGACGTAGCCGATCACACGCTGGAGGTTCTTGAAGCCGAGCGCCGTGGACTTCACGGGATCGGCGTCGCCCACGGCTTCGCTCTGCGTGCCGTAGGCGCCGAACTCATTGTTGGCCGAGAAGCGATACCAAGGCACGGTGTCCTGCACGCGGATCCATTTCTCGAGCGTCGCGCGCTCCTGATCCGGCGTCGTTGCCGAGGGGATCGGACGGTAGCCCCATCCGATCGCATAGCGATCGTACGGGCCAATGCGCGGAATGATGTCGTCAAGCGCGATCTTGTCTTCCGGCTGCGCCACATAGTTGTAGCGCGAGTAATCCATGATGCTCGGCGAATGGCCCATCCTGTGGACCCAGCTCGGACTGCGGATCGAATCGGCGGGATACGTCGAACTGCCGATCTGGTCGTGCTGCAGGCCGATCGTGTGGCCGATCTCGTGCGCCACGACGAATTCGAGCAGGCGGCCGGTCAGCGAATCGGGGAACGGGAAGGTGCGGGCGCGTGGATCGAGGTGCGACGCCTGCGTGAAGTACCAGTCGCGATTGAGGTTGATGACGTTCTGGAAGATGCGCGACGAGCCGTTGAGGATCTCACCCGTACGCGGATCGCTCACGTGCGGACCCACGGCATTCTCCGTGGTGCTCGGCAGCCAGCGCACGACGGTGTGGCGGATGTCTTCGGGCGACCAATCGGGATCGTTCGCCGGTGCATCCATGGCGACGATGCCATCGCGGAAACCGGCTGCCTCGAAGGCGGGCTTCCAGTCGTTGATGGCCTTACGCACCCACGGCTTCCACTGCTCGGGCGTGTTCGGATCGACGTAGTAGACGATCGGCTTCTTCGGGGCGCAGAGGCCGCTCGCATCCGGCGGACCGGCGCACTCGAGGCGGAACTTCGTGATGTACTGGCGACGCGCAGCGCGGGTGTCCGCACCGAAGTCGACGTAGCGCTCGGAAAAGAAGCCGACGCGCTCGTCGAAGCGACGCGGCATCATCGGCTGCTCGGGCAGGCGCACGAGACTCCAGTGCGCGAGCACGCTCGACGCGGGGCGCGGCGCGCCGCCAGGAATCTGGGGCGCGCCACCGGGAGCGGCCGCGGTGCCCGTCTGTGTGGCTTCGATCTCGACGTTGTCCGGGAACGCCACCACACGCTCGACGTACGAGCGCGTCGGGTCGATCGCACCGCGAATCGCGGCGATCTCGGGAATTGCCGTCGTGAAGAGACGCGTGACGTCGACGACCGCAGCGCTGTCGGGACCATACGTCTCGACGTTGAAGACCGCGACGATCGGCGCGTAGTTCGACGCGATGACCGCCTTGTAGACCGGCAGGGTGGTGTCGGCCGTGATGGCGAATGACGGCGCGCGGAGGATGACGCGGTTGCCGTTGCGCTCCCAGCGCAGCGATGACTCGCTGAACTGGTCACCGCCGTAGTTGCCGAAGCCGCCACCGGGCAGGTTCGGGTCAGCCGCGGCAGCGCGTGCATAGCGGCCCACGATCAGCTGATCCTTGTTCAACTCCTTCGCGGGAATCTCGAAGTAGAGACGGTCGCCGACGCGATGCGTCGCGAACAGGCCGCGACGGGTCTTCGCTTCGCTGGTGATGACGCGATTGTACGGGCGCGGCGCCGTCGCCGGCGGCCCACCGGCGCCACCGAGCGCTCGGCCCGCTGTATCCTGGGCGCCAGCGGCGGGCGCACCTTGGCCCGGGACGGGAAAGGCTCCCCGATTGGCGGTGTTCTGCGTTGGCGCAGGTGCCGGCGCGGGCTCGGGCTTGTTGGCCCCGCAACCCGCGAGCGCAGCGGCCGCCGCGACGGGGAGAAGACGGATCTTCATAGATAGGATTCGGTGTGCAAACGGGAGGAAAACAACCCTTGGCGATGCCAGGGGTCCGCAAGTGGGCGGATGGAAAGGGGTATCAACGGATGACGCATGAAGCACACGGAACGCTGTGCTTCGCCGGGCGGTTGTGCTCATTCAGAGCGCGACGTCGCCGCCCCGATCCTTCTTCTTCGACTCGGCCATCGCTGCAGCCGTTGTTCCGGACGAACGCCTGTGTGCCTTCTCGGTGCCCGCCGTGTCGATGACGATCGTGAGGACTTTCGCCTCGCGATCCGGTGCGCGAGTGACCCGGAGAAGTTGCCCCTCCGTCACGCCGGGCGGAAGAAGTTTGGCGGGAACGGAAATCATCCGCTCGCCGTCCTCCTCGACGCGGGCCACGCCCTCCTGGATGGAATCGACAGCCCAGCTGTGCGTCGTTGGCTCGGTCATCGGCGAATCCCCGGTTCGGCGGTTTCGAAGACTGGTGCGATCGGTGTCGTAACGAGCTCCGGAGCCTGCACTCCTCGAGCGTGCACGCCGACGGGACTCAACGTTTCGATTTCACTCCGATCCGCCGCCGCGCCGAGCTCCTTGAACTGCCGAGCGGTGACGAAGACGCGTGATTCGAGCGAGCCGACGGCGCGGTTGTAGCTCGTCACCGCGCGATCGAGCGACAGCCCCAGCTCAACGAAATGCCGGCCCATCGACGCGAGCCGCCCGTACAGCGTGTTGCCCAGTGTGCTGATTTCGCGCGCGTTGTCGGTGATGCGGGCCTCGCGCCATCCGAACGATACAGCGCGGAGCAGGGCGATGAGCGTGGTGGGCGTGGCGAGGATGACGCCGCGCGCCGCGCTGTCGTCGAGGAGCGCTGGGTCGTGTTCGAGCGCGGCGGAGAAGAATGCCTCACCGGGAAGGAATAGAACGACGAACTCCGGCGTTGCTCCGGGCCCGAGCTGTTCCCAGTACGCCTTGCGGGCGAGCGCGTCCATGTGCGTGCGGAGGTGTCCCGCGTGCGCGCGGAGCAATCTGGCGCGATCTCTGTCATCTGTCGCTGTACTGGCTTCCAAGTACGCAATGAGTGGCGCTTTCGCATCGACAACCACTGCCCTTCCGCCGGGTAACCGAACCACCATGTCCGGGCGCAGCGTCCGTGTTTCGCCCTCGGAATCCTCAGCGGTCGTCGTCACCTGCGTCTCGAAATCGCAATGCTCCGCCATCCCCGCCAACTCGACGACTCGACGCAACTGAACCTCGCCCCAGCGTCCACGGACGTTCGGCGTGCGGAGAGCTGAAGCGAGTTGTTGGGTCTGGTCGCGCAATCCTTCGCTGGCGGCGGCGACGATGTGCAACTGTTCGGACAGCGCGCCGAACTGCATGGCGCGCTCGCGGTCGAAGCTGCTCAGACGTTGGTCGTATCGCTCGAGCTCACTCTGTAGCGGAGCGAGGAGCTCGCCGAGTTTAGCGTTTGCCGAGTCGGCCGCGGTGCGAGTGCGCCCGAGCGCGAATGTGATGGCGAACGTGAGGAGCACGCCGCCG
>JAQBPV010000513.1 GCA_028287345.1 Gemmatimonadota bacterium | reverse complement strand
GTCACCGGTCACGGCGATCATGTCCGGCTCGAGCTCGGTCGTCGCACTCACCACTCGGCCCAGGAAGCGCCGCGAGGTGTGTGGTCCGACGTGGAGGTCGGAAAGCTGCGCGATGCGCAAACCCTCGAATTCCGCCGCCAAGCCCGGAACGTTGACGTCCACGCGCCGAACGACGAGGTGTGCTGAGCCAAAATAGCCCGCACTGAGCATGATGATGACGAACGCGAGCGCTACGGCTGCGACAATCCGTCCCACGGTCAGCGCGTGGCCGAAGGGCGCGCCAGCAATGAGTCCGAGTAGTCCTGCAGATGCCACGAGCGGCAACATGAGCTGCGCGTACCAGAAGGGCCGGACGACGAACAGCCGAAAGCCCTTCCCTGGATAGAACGGCCAGCCGCGCCAGCGCACGTACGCGAGGAGCGGAAGCGTGGTGTAGAGCGCGACGGCGATGAACGTCGCGAGCGCTCCCGGAAACAGTCCGGCGACGAGCACGCCAAGCGTTCCCCACGCGACGATGAGGTACAGAGCGAGGCGCGTCGCGATGCGGACGACGCTGACTGGTTTGCGGCGACGGGCTGGTGGCATGATAGACGTACCCGTCGAATGCAAATAGAGGTCCCAAACAGATGGGGCGCTCGCTACGCTCGCTTATCGGGCGGGCCGCTCCGCGGCCCTTACAGCAACAGCCAAGCTGCGAGAACCTCAGGATTCTTCCTTCGGCGGAAGGTCCGGGGCTTTCGCCACGACCGACGGACGTCCCCCCCTCATGCCCATTCTCGCGAGCGCCTGATACTCCTGTGTCGGCAGGCTTTCGAATGTCTGCGTCGGCGCGGTGGGCTGTCCGCGCAGCGACGACACCAGCCAATCGGCTTCGTCGTCCGTCTTCCCGATCGCCTGCAGCGCATAGTGCGCGAGACTCAAAGCCGCCTCACGTTCGGCGTACACGGCTCGGCCTCGCGAAAGGTGTTGCTCGAAGTAGGCCTGCTCCGTGGCGCTGTGTGTGCGGACAGCGATGTCGAGTTGAGGATTCGCGAGTTGGGCAACGTCGACGATGCGCCGCGCACGAATGGGTTCCGGCGCCGTGACGACGAGCAGCTTCGCGTGTCGAATGCCCGCGCGATCGAGCACGTCCGCGCGCGTAGCGTCGCCCTGAATGGCATGCTCGCCGTGCTTTCGTAGGCCACCGACGACGCGCTCCTGCTCCTCGATGATGACGAAGGGCACTCCCGCGCGACGCAGCGCATCGGCGACCGTGGCGCCAACGCGCCCATAGCCCACGAGCACCACGTGGCCGAAGAGCTCCGAGAATCCGAAGAACTCATGGTCGGTGCGCGTGCCGTAAAGCGCGTCGAACGCCTTCATCGTCATCGACGCGCGAGGTGCGGGAGTAGTGGTGGTCGCCGCTTCGACCGCCGCCGCCTTGTCGGCGATCCTCTGGGCGAAGCGTTCAGCGAGCGCGAGCAGCGGTCCGTTCACGGTGATCGCGATGATGGCCGCGGTAACGAGCAGTGCCTGAACGCTCGCGTCGACGAGGCCGAGCCCGACGCCGAGGCCGGCGACGATGAACGAGAACTCGCCGATCTGTCCGAGCGCCGTGCCGATGACCAACGCGGTGCGCGAATTCTCTCCGAGCACGCGCACGAGCGTAAAGGCGAGGACTGCCTTCCACGCGACGATCAGGACGACGAGCGTGAGCACACGCCACGGCTCGTTCATGATGGCTCGAGGATCGAACAGCATGCCCACCGAGACGAAGAACAGCACGGCGAAGGCGTCCTGCATGGGCAGCGCATCGGCCGCGGCGCGATGGCTCAACTCGGACTCGCTGATCACCGCTCCGGCGAAGAACGCACCGAGCGCGAACGACACGCCGAACAATTCAGCGGCGATGGTGCCGATCCCGAGCGCGGCGACGAGGACAGCGAGCGTGAACAGCTCGCGCGAGCCAAGCTTCGCGACGTGTTCGAGCAGCCAGGGCACGAAACGTCGTCCGACGACGAACATCAGCCCGATGAAGCCGAGCACCTTCGCAATGGCGATGCCGATTGCGAGCAGGAGGGAGCTCGTCGAACCTGACGCGCCTGTGCCGCCGAGGATCGGTGCGAACGCGGGAAGGAGCACGAGGGCGAATACCATCGTCAGGTCTTCGACGACGAGCCATCCCACCGCGATCTTGCCTTCGGCCGAGTCGAGGCGGTCGCGCCCTTCGAGTCCCTTCAATAGAACGACAGTGCTGGCGACGCCAAGTGAGAGGCCGAGCACCACGGCGCCGCCCCAACTCCAGCCCCATACGCGTCCGAGTGCGACGCCGACGCTGCCGGTGATCGCCGTCTGGAGGAGTGCGCCAGGGACGACGACACGCTGCACCGCGGCGAGATCGCGCAACGAGAAGTGCAGTCCAACGCCGAACATCAGGAGGATTGCACCGAGCTCGGCAAGCTGTTTGGCGAGTCCTGCGTCGGCGACGAAGCCTGGCGTGAATGGCCCGACCACCACGCCGGCGAGCAGATAGCCGACGATGGGAGGAAGCTTCAGCCGGACGGCGAGCAGTCCGAGGACGAACGCGACGCCAAGGCCTGCGGCGACCGTGGCGATGAGCAGGGTGTCGTGAGGCATTGCGGCAGGTGACTGGTGGGCAGCCGCAACAAAGCTACCACGCGGTGGGCGCTGTCGGAGCCAGTGCCGGTGAAGTAGATAACTCGCTATGCGATCGACATGGATTTCGGCGTGCGCACTCGTGCTCGGCGGCTGCGTTGGCGGACGAACCGCGCCGGCACCGGCTGCGCGTATCGTACGCGTGATGGTCTACAACATTCACGCGGGCAAGGACGCGCCAGGCGTCGACAATCTCGTCCGCGTGGCTGAGCTGGTTCGATCGACGAACGCCGACCTCGTGCTGCTTCAGGAAGTGGACAAGGGTACGAAGCGTTCGGGCAACGTCGATCAGCCGGCGACGCTGGCGCAGCTCAGTGGATTGAACGTCGCCTTCGGCAGTGCGCTCGACTACGACGGCGGGAAGTATGGCATCGCGATCCTCTCGCGCTGGCCGATCCTGAACGACACGCTCTTTCATCTCTCCGTCGATCCGCCGCAGGAACGCTCCGGCGGATCGCACGAGCCGCGCGGTGCACTGCGCGTCATCGTGCAGAGCCCGTTCGGGCGAATGGCGGTCATCAACACGCATCTCGACGCCACCGCAACGGATCGCTGGCGCAGGCAGGAGGCCGACTCGATCGTGAGCCTCGTCACGCAGACTCGGCGCACCGAAGGACTGGTGCTCGCGGGCGGCGACTTCAACTCGACGCCCGAGAGCGCGGTGCAGGTCGCGGTGCGGAAGAGCGGGCTGCGCGACAGCTGGTCCGAATGCAACGGCGGCCAGGGCTTCACGTTCCCCGACGACAATCCCGTCAAGCGCATCGACTACCTCTTTCTGACCGGCGACGTTCGATGCACCTCGGCACAAGTGATCAACACGCGCGTGTCGGATCATCGGCCTGTGTTGATCGAGGTCGTGATTCCGGCGACGTCGTCGGTGTTGCTGCCAACGGTCAGCGGACCGGATAGGCCAGCGATGGCGACGGTACAGCGTCCGGCGCCGTCACTTTCAGGCAATCTCGATCCGCGCACGCCACTCACCAGCGCACAGCAGCAGTGGGTGGATCGCACGCTCGAGTCGCTCAGCCTCCGCGAACGCGTCGGCCAGATGGTCAACGTCTGGGTGCTCGGTGACTATACCAACTCGCACGACTCGAGCTTCGCCGAAGTGATACGGTGGATCCAGCGCGATCACATCGGTGGTGTGACGATGTCGCTCGGCTCGCCGATCGAAGTGGCGGCGAAGCTGAATGCGTTCCAGCGTGCCGCAAACGTTCCGCTGATGGTCGGCTCCGATCTCGAGCCGAATCTCGGTCGTCTCGAGGGCGGCATCTTCTCGCACTACATGCTGGATGGCGGCGGTGCAACGGTCTTTCCGAATGCGATGGCGATTGCGGCGACCGGTCGCGAGCAGGATGCGTATGACGTCGGCCACGCGATTGCGACGGAGGCGAGGGCGGTCGGCATCATGATGAACTTCGCGCCGGTGGTGGACGTCAACAACAATCCCGCGAATCCGGTGATCAACACGCGCTCCTTCGGTGAAGATCCGAAGCAGGTGGCGCGCCTGTCCGCCGCATTCGTGAAGGGATCGCAGGACGCCGGCGTGATGGCGACGATCAAGCACTTTCCCGGGCACGGCGATACCGACGTCGATTCGCATGCGCGGCTTCCCATCGTGAGTGCGTCGGCGGCGCGACTCGATTCGGTGGAACTGGTGCCATTCGCGGCGGGCATTGCGGCCGGTGCAGGGATGGTGATGACGGCACACATCGCGCTGCCGGCGGTGCAGGGGGACAGCGTCACACCGGCGACGCTCGCGCCCAAGATCATCACTGGGCTGCTGCGCGATAAGCTGCACTTCTCCGGACTCGCCATCACCGACGCGATGACGATGGGCGGCATCGGCAAGGGCTATACGACGGAAGAGAGCTCGGTGCTCGCCGTACAGTCGGGCGCGGATGTGCTGCTCAAGCCGACGGACCCGACGAAAGCGGTGGATGCATTGGTTGCGGCTGTCGAAAGCGGACGTATTTCACGCGCACGCATCGACTCCGCGGTGCGTCGCGTGCTCGAGCTCAAGGCGCGCACCGGCATTGCGTTTCATCCGATCACCCCTCTCGACACCTTGCGCGACATCGTCGGCTCGCCGGAGCATCGGGCACTCGCGGCAGACATCGCGCAGCGTGCGATCACGCTGCTGCGCGATTCGGCGAACCTGATTTCCGGTTCGCGCCGAGGACGTACGGTGCTCGTGCAGTACATGCCGGAGACGGAACTGCGCGCCGGCAAGACGTTCGCCGCCGAAGCAGGTCGCGGCGCGAGGGCGTTCAAGATTGGGCCGTCGGTGTCGCCGGCGACGCTCGACTCGATTGCGCGTGCGGCTCAAGGCGCAGATCGAGTCATCGTCGCGACATACGTACGTCGCATCGAAGGCGAGGGACGGTTCGCGATTCCATCGCACATCGCCGACTGGATCGACTCCCTGGCGATGCACGACAAGTTGGTGGTCGTCTCGCTCGGCAATCCGTATCTCATTCGACAGTTTCCGCATGTGCGCACGTATCTCGTGACCTACGGCGTCGCCGATGTGTTGGAGCATGCCGCCGCGCGCGCGGTGTTGGGTCATGCGCCGATCACGGGGACGATTCCAGTGTCGCTGCCGGGTTTCTTCACGCGGGGCGATGGCCTGAAGCGCGAGGCGGTTCAGTAGCCGGTGGAGGCTGGCGATCAGGCCTGACCAGCTTCTCGGGAATGGCCGCGAAATATCTCTGCGGCGACTTCCGTGACTTGAATCATGGCGAGTTTTCTGGAATTTGATCCGTGAATGCGAGGGAGTCGTCTCGCGCACCCTCCGCCAGGACATCAAACCAATGGCGGTCGAATCCGCGCCGTCAGTGCAGGCTGGCGCGGAGATGCAATTCCAAGAATTCGCATGATTCAAGTCGGTCAGTTGCTGTTTTTCAGTTCTTTAATTCTCTCATGAGGGTTGTCGCCATGCGCGGTGTGACCGCATCTCGGCTGTGTATCGCCGCTCTTTTACTCATAGCGCCGATCGCGAGCGCGCAGACGATCGGCCGCATCGAGCGACTGGATCCCGCCTTCGACGCTCTCGTTCCGCGCGACGCGAAGATCGAGACAATCGCCGAAGGATTCGCGTGGACCGAGGGGCCGGTGTGGCGAAAGAGCGGCGGCTATCTCCTCTTCAGCGACATCCCGAACAACACGATCAATCGTTGGAAGGAGGGCCAGGGTATAACGGTGTTCATGCGTCCCGCGGGTTACAACGGCGCGACGCCATTCGGGCGTGAGCTCGGCACCAACGGACTCGCGTTCGACGCGAACGACAAGCTCGTCGTCGCCGATCACGGCAATCGCCAGCTCGCGCGGATCAACGATTCGATCTTCACGAGGACGACACTGGCTGATCGCTACGATGGCAAGCGCCTCAACAGTCCGAACGATCTTGTCTTCCATCCGAACGGCGACATCTACTTCACGGATCCGCCGTACGGTCTCGACGGACTCGATGCGAACAAGACGAAGGAGCTGCCGTTCGCAGGGGTGTATCGCTTGAAGCCGAGTGGCGAGTTGACGCTGTTGACGAAGGATCTCACGCGTCCGAACGGGATCGCGATTTCGCCCGATGCGCGGATGCTGTATGTCGCGGTATCGGACGGTGCGAAACCGATCTACATGGCGTACGATCTTCAGCCGGACGGCACGATTGCGCGTGGACGCGTGTTCTTCGATCCGGCTCCGCTCGTGGCCCAGGGGCGCATCGGGTCGGCGGATGGGATGAAGGTCGACGCGAAGGGAAATATCTTCGCGACTGGGCCAGGCGGCGTACTGGTCTTCAATGCAGCGGGGAAGCATCTCGGCTCGATCATTACCGGCGAGCGCACGGCGAACGTGGCGTTCGGCGATGATGGGTCGACGCTTTACATGACGGCGGATCACAAGTTGTTGCGCATCCGGATCAGCACGAAGGGCCTCGGGTTCTAGCCCGCGATGTTCAATCTGCGTCCCTACCAGACCGAAGCACTCGTCCGCGTTCGCGACGCCTACAAGGCAGGCAAGCGTCGAGTGCTGGTGTCACTTCCCACCGGGACCGGCAAGACCGTCGTCTTCGCGCATTTTCCAAGCGCCTTCAAGATGAAGAAACGACTCCTCGTCCTCGCTCATCGCGAGGAGTTGCTTCGGCAAGCCGAGGACAAGTTTCGGTCGGTCAGCCCTGAGTTGGTGGTAGGAATAGAGCAGGCGTCGGCACGTGCGCCAGCGGACGCGCAGGTCATCATCGCTTCGGTGCAAACGCTCGCGCGCAGCCCCAAGCGCCTGCAGCTACTCGATCCCGACGACTTCTCCATCATCATCGTGGACGAGGCTCACCACGCGGTGGCCCCAAGTTATCGGCGCATTCTGCAGCATTTCGGCCTGTTCGACGCTAAACCCGAACGCTTCCTCGTCGGCTTCACCGCAACGCCTCGCCGCGGCGACCACCAGGGGCTCGGCGATGTGTTCGAGGAAGTGTGCTACGCACGCGACATGAAGGAGATGATTTCTCAGGGCTACCTGGTGCCGGTTGCGGGATGGCGCACCGATACCGGTCTGTCGCTCGATCATGTGAACAAGAGCCGTGGAGAATTCGTCGATAGCCAGCTTGCGCGAGCAGTGAACACTCCCGCGCGAAACGCCCTGATCGTCAGCACATGGCGCGAGTTTGCCGCGAAGCGGCGCACCATCGTGTTCTGCGTCGACGTAGCGCACGCAAGGGACATGCAGCGCGCCTTCGCGAAAGGCGGTGTTCGGGCGGGCGCAGTCTGGGGCGAACTGCCGCGCGACGAGCGTCAGGGAGTGCTTGCGCGATTCTCCGGCGGCGACATCGATGTGATCACGAACTGCAACCTGTTGACGGAAGGATTCGACGAGCCACGCGTCGATTGCGTGATCATGGCGCGACCGACGCACTCCAAGCTGCTGTATGCGCAGATGCTCGGCCGCGGCACACGACTGCATCCCGATAAATCGGACCTCATCGTGCTGGACGTGGTCGACAATTCATCCACTCATCATTTGCCGGGTTTGCATAGTCTGTTCGACTTGCCGGAAACCATGAACCTGTCCGGTGCGAATGCGCTCGAGGTGGAGCGACAGATCTCGGAGCTCAATCAGAAGTTCCCGTGGGTCGACGTGCTGCGGCTTCGCACACCACAGGACATCCGCTCCGCGAGTGAACGCATCGAGTTCTTCAATTTCGATCCGCCGCCGGAGCTGATCGATGCCACGAAGCTCGCGTGGTTGACGACTCCCGCTGGATATCGCCTTCCTCTTCCTGATGGACATTGGATCGGCGTCGAATCCAACCTCCTCGACGCGTGGGATATCACTCGCGTTCAACGAACGGCGGTGACGCGTCTGGGGAGCGAACGCACACTCGTCAAGGCAGTCAAGCGTGCCGAGGCCTTCGTGCGCGAGAGACTGCCCGATGCCGTGCAACTGCTGCAGCGATCGGCACTCTGGCGTGGAGATCGGCCAACGCCAAAACAGGCAGCGATGCTTGTACGATTGGGTTTGCCTGCACCCGCCGGTCTCACCCGTGGTCAGGCGTCGCAGATGATCGGGTGGAGCATGTCGTTGCCAGCGGTGAAGGCCACGTAGCGCAGGAGACGTTTACAGCCGATGACGCTGGACGTATCATTGCGCAGTCCGCATGCGACCAGACGTGGACTTACCCGGCGGACCCTCCCTGCGTGACCGACGTATTCCGCGAAACGCTCCAGACAACACTCGGCGCCGCGTACACCATCGAACGTGAGCTCGGTGGTGGAGGGATGTCCCGCGTGTTCGTCGCCGACGACGTCTCCCTCGGACGCAAGATCGTCGTCAAGATCATCGCGCCGGACCTCGCCGAGGGGCTTAGCATCGAGCGGTTCATGCGCGAAGTGAAGCTCGCCGCGCGGCTCCAGCAGGCGAACATCGTTCCCGTCCTCACGGCGGGCGACGCGGCGGGGCTGCCGTTCTACACGATGCCATTCGTCGACGGACTTTCGCTGCGCGCGCGACTTCAGCAGGGAGCGCTGCCGATCGGCGAGGCCGTGAACGTTCTGCGCGACATGGCGCGCGCGCTCGCCTACGCGCACGCGCAGGGCGTTGTCCACCGCGACATCAAGCCCGAGAACGTCCTCCTCTCGGGGGGCGCCGCCGTGGTCACCGACTTCGGCATCGCCAAGGCGCTGTCCGCATCGCGAACGCAGGAACTGCCCGGTCCCAATTCCACGGGCGCCATACTCACTCGCGCCGGCATGTCGCTCGGCACACCCGCGTACATGTCGCCCGAGCAGGCACTCGGCGATCCGAACACGGATCATCGCGCCGATCTGTACGCGTGGGGAGTGGTCGCCTGGGAATTGCTGGTCGGCGCGCACCCGTTTGCCGGTCGCAATACGCCGCAGGCACTCGTCGCGGCACACGTGAGCGACGTTCCACCGCTCGTCGCCACGCGGCGACCGGATGTTCCGCCTTCGCTGGCTTCCGTCATCGCACGCTGTCTCGAGAAGAATCCGGAGCGACGTCCCGCATCAGCGTCGGAGGTGATGGAGGCACTCGACGCCGTGAGCACGCCCGCTCCCGCGGAAGGAAGAAGGAAAGGCTTCTCGCGGGCCTGGGCGATCGCCGCCGCGCTACTCGTCGTCATCGTCGCTACGGGGGCACTCGTCGCTCGGCGTATGCAGCGCGTGCCAGCCGCAACATCCGTCTCGCCGCAGGGTGCGGCGTCGGCGAAGTCGCTCGCCGTGCTCCCCTTCGCCTCTGTGGGCGGCGACACCGCGAATGCCTACTTCGCCGAGGGCATCGCGGACGAGCTCACCACTGCGTTGGCACGGCTGCCGGGTCTCCGATTGGCCGGACGCTCGTCCGCCGCGCGCTACAAGCAGCGCGGTGCCGGAGCGCAGGAGATCGGCGCCGCACTCAATGTCGGCGCAGTGCTCGATGGCACGGTGCGCCGAGCCGGCAATCGCATTCGCGTCTCGGCAGAATTGACCAGCGCGGACGATGGACGCCTGATATGGAAGGAGTCGTACGAGCGCGAGCTGAAGGACGTCTTCGCCGTGCAGGACGACATCACGAAGGCGATCGTTGGTGCGCTACAGGTGCAACTCGCCGGCGGGCGCGGCTCTCCTACCGCCTCGTCGCTCGGCACGACGAATCTTCAGGCGTACGATCACTACCTTCGCGGCCTGCAGGCGTATCGCAAGCGCGGTCGCAACCTGCGCGAGGCGGAGCGCGATCTCACGCAGGCCATCGCCCTGGATTCGAACTTCGCGCGTGCGCATGCGACGCTCGCCTCGGTGTTGATGGTGACGCCCTATTACTTCGACATCTCGATCGCGGAGGTTCTTCCGCGAGCCCGCGCTGCGGCCTTGCGCGCCGTCGCGCTGGACGATGCGCTGCCCGAAGCACACATGGCGCTCGGGCACGTGCACACGGAGGCGTTCGAGTGGAAAGACGCCGAGTCGGAGCTGCGCCGCGCGCTGGCGCTCGACCCGAATCGCGCCGAGGTTCCGTTCCGTCTTGGGTTCATGCTCATGGCGTCCGGTCGGGTGCGCGAGTCGATCCCCGCATTCGAGCAGGCCAAGGCGGCCGATCCCCTCTACTCGACATCAGCCATCTACCTCGCCTGGGCGCTGGCGCTCGCCGGTCGCACCGCGGAAGCCGTCACCGAGGCACGACGCGCGCTCGATCTCGATCCAGCGAACGAAGCGATCGGGAATGTGTATGCGAACACGCTCAGTCTCGCGGGACTGAATGACGAAGCGGTGACATTTGCGCGGAAGCAGGCAAGCATCACGACGAACCCGCGGCGACTCGGCTTTTACGGCTGGGTCCTCGGCGCAGGCGGCGCGCGCGAAGATGTGCGGGCGATCCTGCGCAAGGTCGAGTCGCTCCCGGCCAGTACCTGGGGGCGATACTCCTCACTGACATACCTCTACCTCGCGGTGGGTGACACTGCGCGGGCGCTGAATGCGCTGGACTCCGCGGTGGCGCGCAACGGGGATCTCGTGCTTGCGCAGGCGATCAGCTCACCGCGGTTCGACCCACTTCGAAGCAAGCCGCGTTTCGCCGCGGCGATGCGCCACCTCAATCTCGACCTCTCGATCGTGACGGCGCCGGACGGAGGACGTTCGCGATGAGTGTCGAGCGAGAGAACGATCTCCGCGCACGGCTCGAGGCAGCACTCGGCGCGACGTACGTCATCGACCGCGAGCTCGGTGGTGGCGGGATGTCACGCGTGTTCGTCGCGCGCGAAGTCGCGCTCGGCCGCGATGTCGTGGTGAAGATCGTTGCACCCGA
>JAQBPV010000473.1 GCA_028287345.1 Gemmatimonadota bacterium | reverse complement strand
CCTCGTGCAAACTGAAGCCTGGAGCGGTGAGCAGGTTCGGCATGTCCGAACCAGCAAGAATACCAACGCCCGCGTGTCGCAGCCGAGGAATCAACGCTCGCAACCATCGCGCGTAGCGCCTGGCGGGCTCCATGGAAATCTCCGGAGCAGCTGCGATGCTTCGCAGTTGATCGTGCCACCACGAGGAGAGCTCGGTGGGTATGTACGGCTCGGAAGCGCGAACCCGTCGCAGCGTGGCGCTATCCGATACCACGAGCGCAATCTCGTCGAGAAAGAGTGTCGGGGTCTGCCATGTTCCATTGCGCGCGAGCTTCGCGATCAATGCGTCGCAGCGTTCCCGATCCTCGGTGGTGATTGCGGTTGGCCTCTGCGCACTATGGATGCGCGCTCGCACGGCGCGACCGGGCAACGATACTGACGAATCGAGCGTCTTCGCGCGGCTCGCCAGCAGGGAATCTGCCTTGGACGAGCAGGCCAACTCGAGATTGCGCAGGTGTTCGAAGCTCGTCATGCCAAGATCCGACGCCTCCCCGGCCTCGACGACAAGCGGGAGGTGGCCGGCGAAGGGCAGGTGATGCGCGCGTGCTTGATCCGCGATTGCCAGCAGTTGATCGCGCCGAAGCATCTCGTACACCTTGATGAAATCCACGCCCGCCTGTGCGAGCGAGTCCACCGCGCGGCGGGCCGCGGCAGTGCTGGTGACCGTGATGTCTCCCTCCGTTGCCGCAGGCGCTCCGTCGATGATCGGTCCAGCGACCACCGCGCGCGGGCCGAGTGTGGTACCACTGCGGAGCGCGTCCCTCCCTGGGATGACGTACTCGAGTCGTCCGCCCATGTCCCGGAACCCCGTTACTCCGGCGGCGACAAGCAGCGGAATGGAGTAGGAGGAGTTGGTGGAATCATTCCAGACATGGGTGTGCATGTCCCAGAGCCCAGGAATGAGAAACTTCCCGTTCCCATCGACGACATCCGCTCCTCGAGGTGGGTGAACGACCGCCGAGTTTCCGATTGTGCTGATCCGTGATCCACGCACGATCACGGTTTGATCATGTGCCTCCGTGCCGTCGCGAACGTCGACGATCGTGACATGCACGATGGCGAAGGAGGCTGCGTCGCGCGTCGATGGCAGTCCGGAACTCCGCGACGGAAAGGCAACGACGGCATTCTCGACAGGCATCTCTCCACGCCGCGATACCCGAGGCTGTGTGGCTCGCCATCCCGTGCCGTCAGTCAGTACCGATAGTGAAGGTATGTGTCCCTCGACATCGAACGCGTCGAACACGAGTGGCAGTCCTTCTGCGGCCAGCGGCGACGGCGCGTTCATGACATGAAGATGAAGGTGCGGTGCGTCCGACTGGCCCGAGTTTCCCAGGCGTGCCAATACCTGTCCGCGCCGCACGCGTGCCCCTGCACGGACGGTGAAGCTCCCGCGCTGGAGATGCGCATAGAATGCAAAGCGACCGTCGCCCAGGTCGAGGATGAGGTAATTCCCGCCAACAGTGGTGAGCGTTATTGGAATCGCCTTCGTGTCCGATGTGGGATCGTTCTCCGGAATGCCGTCCTGAAGCTGAACGACGCGACCGTCAGCGATGGCCAACACCGCTGCCCCATACGGTGTCCAGTTGGCGTTCTTTGCGGGGTCGCCGCGGAAGACCTGTCCGTCAGCGCCGACTCGTGTCCAATCAACGGCGAACCGTTGTGCGATGCGCGCCTTGCCATCGATGGCCAGCAAAGTGCGGCGATGCGATGACGCGTTCGAGAGACCATGCGACGCGATCCATCCGCTCCCTTCGAGTGGCGGCCCAAGCGCAGTGCCAACGCTCCTGTTCATTGTGATTCGTTCGCCCTCGACGATACTCTGCAGTGAACCGTTCGCAGGTGTGATGGGAAGAAAGGTGACGCGATGTCGAATGTGCTCTGGCAGAGTAGAGGCCGAAGGGGCGCGCACGTCGAGAAAGGCGACAGCACGCAATCCGCCCGCGATCACGCGACGGTTCGGCAAGCCTGGGCTTCCCGGTCGAGAGAGTATTCCCTCGAGAGCATCACCTTCATACGACGCGAGGACGGCGGACGTCTTGTCGTCGAGTACTTCAATGCGCGTGAGCGTGAGCTCGGCGGAGCCGAAGTTGCCGACATGCAGCTCGTACATCAGGTGCCGCATGCCCTCGGCGTTCACGACGGGCGGCAAGAATGGCACGGACAGGTCGACCGGAATTCCCGCGGGGTGAGCCTGCTGCGCGTGGAGCGGAAGGCGTGAGACGACCACGCATGCGAGAGCTAACAGGCACCTGACGGGGTGTTGCATACTGGAGCTTACGTCCCGCTCGACAAGAAGTGAAATACCATTGAACGGCGCGATTGATGCCGATTCCTTATCATTCGACATGCTCGAACTTCAACACCTCCACGCGTTCGTCGTCCTCGCCGAGGAGTTGCACTTCGGACGAGCGGCTCGACGTCTCAGAATCGCGCAGCCAGCGCTGAGCCAGCGGATACAACGCCTCGAGCGCACGCTGACGGTTCGACTGTTCGAGCGTACGAGTCGATCGGTGACGCTATCGGACGCGGGTGTTGCGCTGCTCGCGAGCGCGCGTGCGTTGCTGGCGGACGCGGAACGCGCCATCGCCACGACGCGTCGCGCTGCCTTGGGCGAGGTCGGTGTCCTCCGCATCGGCTTTGCGGCATCCGGCGCGTTCGGACTGCTGCCTCGCGTATTGCGTGCGTTTCGGAAGGCATTCCCGGACGTCGTCATCGAGTTCCATGACGGGGCGCTCGCAATTCCAGTCGAGCGACTCGAGAATGGCTCGTTGGATGTCGCGATCGTTCGCGGGCCCGTCGACGATCCGCGACTGCGCGCCGAGCTGCTGTATCGCGAGCGCATCTGCGCGGTATTGCCGGACACCCATCCGCTCGCCAAACGACGCCGAATCTCGCTGGCGTCACTTGCCACGGACGATTTCGTGATGTTTCCGCGCGAACGCGCGCCGGTGTTTCACGACAGTCTTACGGAGCTGTGTCGTCGCGCAGGGTTTCTTCCACGAGTACGGCAGGAGGCTGCGGACTGGCAGGTACTCGCAAGCCTTGTCGCGGCCGGATTGGGAGTGACGCTCGCACCCATGTCGGTCCGTCAGATGCCACGTGAAGGAGTATGCTGCATTCCCCTTACGTCACAGGAACGCATCGCCGAACTCGTGCTCGTCTGTGCCAAACAGCGCGTCTCGAGCGCCA
>JAQBPV010000462.1 GCA_028287345.1 Gemmatimonadota bacterium | reverse complement strand
TCACGCGTCTGGATCGGCACGGAGATGCCGCCGGGAATGATCGCCTTGAACTGGCGACCCGGAAGCGGACCGCCGCAGAGATCGTAGAGGAAATCCTTGAAGGGAAATCCCATCGCGACTTCGTAATTGCCAGGCCGCTGGATGTTGCCGCACACGGAGAACAATTTCGTTCCCGTGCTCTTCGGGTTGTCCGCGCGGCCGAACGTCTTGTACCACGCGGCGCCGTTGTTCAGGATCTGCGGCACCGCGGCCAGCGTCTCGACGTTGTTGATCGTCGTCGGCATGCCGAAGAGGCCCGCGACCGCCGGGAAGGGCGGCTTGATGCGCGGATTGCCGCGACGTCCCTCGAGCGAATTCATCATCGCGGTCTCTTCGCCGCAGATGTACGCGCCCGCGCCCTTGTGCACGTACACGTGCACCGTTTTGCCAGTGCCCATCGCGTTCGTGCCGAGCAAGCCGGCGGCGTACGCCTCCTTGCACGCGGCGTTCATCTTCTCGAGTGCTTCGGTGTACTCGCCGCGAATGTAGATGTACGCGACTTCAGCGCCGATCGCATACGCGCCGATCGCACACCCTTCGACCAGGGCGTGCGGTGTCCAACGCATGATCTCACGATCCTTGAACGTGCCCGGCTCGGACTCGTCGGCATTGCAGGCGAGATAGTGCGGCTTGCCGTCGCCCGGCTTCATGAAGCTCCACTTGAGCCCTGTCGGAAATCCGGCGCCGCCGCGACCGCGGAGCCCCGAATCCTTCACGACCTGGACGATCTCAGCCGGCTCCATCTTGAGCGCCTTCTCGAGTGCGACGTATCCGCCGCGCTTGCGCCAACCCTCGAGACCGATCGCCTCCTGCACGCCGAAGTGCTGGGAGAGAACCGTCGTCTCGCGTTCGTGCGGCTTGTGAGGAAAGCCCATGTCAGCCCAATGAAGCGAGGAGTGCAGGCACCGATTCCACGGTGACCGACTCGATGAACTTCTCGTTGACCATCAACGGCGTGTTGAATCCGCACGCGCCGAGGCACTCGACTTCGATCACCTGATACTTGCCATCCGGAGACTGCACGCCGAGCTCT
Organism: Gemmatimonadota bacterium; assembly: GCA_028287345.1. GTDB lineage: Bacteria > Gemmatimonadota > Gemmatimonadetes > Gemmatimonadales > Gemmatimonadaceae > AG11. The sequence continues at coordinate 1,583 of JAQBPV010000462.1, read as the reverse complement.
TCGCAGCCCGTGTGCTTGAGCAGCGCGTTCACGACGTCTTCTGCGCCGCAGACGTTGCATGGCGACGTCGTGCAGACCTGAATGAAGTGCTTCGCCACCGGGTGCTGGTGGTACATGGTGTAGAACGACACCACGCCCTTCACGTACGCCGGCGTCAGCTCGAGCACCTCGGCCACTTCGGCCATGCCTTCTGACGGCACCCAGCCGCGCTCTTCCTGGATCATCCACAGCGCGGGCAGCAGTGCTGCCATCTTCGTGGGGTAGCGCGTCAGCAGCTCGTCGAGCTCCGTCTTGCGTGCACCCGTGAACACAGGGACGTATGGAGCGTGATGATGTCCGGCGTCGCCATGCGCAGCGTGCGCTGGGGAATGCTCGGAACCCATTTCTCCGTGTGCGGCGCTCATCGGTCGATCTCTCCCATCACGATATCGATAGAGGCGTTGATCGCGATGACGTCGGACAACAGGTGGCCTTCCACCATCTTCGGAATTGCCGAAAGGTTCACGAACGAGGGCGGACGGATGCGCCAGCGCACCGGCTTCGACGTGCCGTCCGAGACCATATAGTAGCCCTTCTCGCCCTTGGGACTTTCCACGGCGACGTACGCTTCGCCGATGGGAGGACGCGGACCTTCCATCACCTGCTTGAAGTGATGGATCATGCTCTCCATGTCGCTCGTCGCCTTGGACTTCGGCGGCAGAATGACGCGGTGATCGTCCACGTTGACCGGACCGTCGGGAAGACGCTTGAGCGCCTGCTCGAGGATGCGCACCGACTGACGCAGTTCTTCCATGCGGACGAGGAAGCGATCGTATACGTCGCCCGCCTGGCCAACCGGGATGTCGAAGTCGTATGTCTCGTAGTCGAGATACGGGAAATCCTTACGGACGTCATATGCAACGCCCGACGCTCGCAGCATTGGACCGGAGAGACCATAGTTCACTGCTTCTTCCGCCGACATCGCACCGAGACCGACCGTACGTCCGACCCAAATGGCGTTCTTCGTCAACATCGCGTCGCATTCGGCGAGCACCTTCGGGAAGGTGCGGACGAAGTTGTCGAGATCATCTGTCCAGCCATCCGGGATGTCCGCGCCCATGCCGCCGACTCGCGTCAGCGTCGTGGTGAGGCGCGCACCGATCCAGCTCTCGAGCATCGTATAGACGCGCTCGCGCTGCTGGAAGATCCACAGGAACGGCGTGAACGCGCCGATGTCGATACAAAAAGTGCCAAGCCACACGCAGTGCGAGATGATGCGCGACAGCTCCGACGCGATGACGCGAAGCACCTTGCACCGCTCCGTGATCTCGATGCCGAACAAACGCTCCGCACCGAGAGAGAAAGCGACGTTGTTGCCCGGCGAGTTGAGATAGTCCTCGCGATCCGTCCAGGGGATGATCTGGTTGTACTGGCGATATTCGCCGATCTTCTCGAAGCCGCAGTGCAGGTAGCCGATGTGCGGGATGCAGCGCACCACCGTCTCGCCATCCAGCTCGAGCACGAGGCGCAGCACGCCGTGCGTCGCCGGATGCTGCGGGCCGAGGTTGATCAACATGTGATCGCCCTCGAGCTCGGGCTCGAGC
>JAQBPV010000454.1 GCA_028287345.1 Gemmatimonadota bacterium | reverse complement strand
AGCGCGAATCCATCGGGGCTGCCGTTCTGGATGTTCGCGATGGGGATCGAGATGACGCCGCGCCCATTGCACGCCGGCGTCGATGCGAGGAGGCCCGTGACGGCCGTGGTGCTGTAGACCTTCTGCGGGAAGCTGCCTGTCGTGTTGCCGTCGTACAGCAGCACGTTCCAACCGGTGAGGTCCGTGCCGACCGGCCCTTCGATCTCGATCGTCTCGTCCGCGTCGGTGCCGACGTTGTCGTAGTGGATCTCGCTGAAGCGAATGTTCGGCGGCACGTACGGCGGCGACGCGGTGACGTGCAGCAGCGCTGAGCCGACCACGGTGCCTGACGTCGCGGTGATGTTCGCGTCGCCAACTGCTTCACCCTTCGCGAGACCGGTGCTGTTCACTGTGGCAATGGCGCCGTCGGACGTGCCCCATGTGAAGGTCACGCCGGTCATCGGCTGGTTGCTCGCGTCGAATGCCTGCGCGGTGAACTGCTTGGTGCCGTTCACGTTGACCGTCGCCGGGTTGGGCGTCACCGTGATCGACGTGAGCACTTGCGGCGGCGGGCCAGCGCCGTCGTCGTCATTGCACGTGCCGAAGCTCTGCGGCGACGACACGCTCCAGACGCCCTGGGGATCGCGCTTGATCGACGTCCCGTTCACGTTGCCCGGCTCGGAGACGCCGACGTCCGTCGACGTCGTGCCGCCTGCGGGGTTGGCCGTGCTTGCCGGCGACGCAGCGGTGATCACGCCTTCGTACGACAGGAACTCCACGACCTGGTTGGCCGCATTGACCAGTGCGAAGCCGTCGAAGGCTCCGTTCTGGAGACCGTCGGTCGGATAGGAGAACGTCAGGACGCCGCGCGTGCCGCACGACTGCTGGATGATACCAGTGATCGTCGGATTGCCCGGCGACGTATAGACGACGGCGGCGCCAGGCGCGTTCGTGCCGTTGTAGCGGACGATGCGCCAACCGGCCAGGTCGGTGCCCGCGGGACCGGAGATCTCGATCTGCTCACCGGTGTCGGTGGAGCTGTTGTCGTAGTGGAACTCGCTGATGCGCACGGAGGGCATGGCGCCGGCCGTGAAAGAGGCGTCGAATGTTGCAGCTACCGGTGCAACCTTGATCGCCGGCGAAGGTCCGAGCACGCGCTCGGAGTTGCAGGCAACGAGTGCGAGTCCAATGGCTGCGCTACGCAGCACTCGGATCGTGGAGGAACTCATTTTTTATGAAAGGGAGGCGGGCCGTGGTGTCCACCGCGACCGGGACAGGGCGCGTGAAATGGAGTGGCGGCGACGCGGAAAGCTACGGAGACTGACGCGGGAGACGCAAATGTTTCTCATCACGCCCGCCCATCGCGTCGGTCACGAAGTGGTCACGCATCCTCAGATGTCGAGGACGCCCAGCATTACGGCAACCGAAGGGAGCGGATTTGACGGATTTCACGGACACTTGCCCGATCAAACCTCGGGCGGCTAATAGCACCACAGCAGCCACAGGTCCAATCGCTCCCTTTGGTTATTTTTTCGTCCCCTTCGCCGCTCACGGCTTCGGCACCAGCGCCGCCACCCGACCCTTCGGCCCCGCGACAAATCCGCCCTTCCCGACGAGTTGTAGCGAGTTGTACGGCACCGTGTCCGAGGGCGTCCACGTCAGGCCGCCGTCGCTCGAGACGTGCGTCCCGTTGAGGCCAACCGCCACGAGGCGCCTTCCCGCACTTCCCGGTACGAACGCCACCGCCGACTTGAATCCCTGAGGCGCCGTCGCGCTGTCCACCAACCTCCACGTCGCACCACCATCCGACGTGAGCGCCACGTTGCGTCCGCCGAGGTTCGCCTTCGTGTAGTCGCCGCCGACGATGATGCCGAGCTTCGCATCGCGAAACGCCACCGAAAAGATCCCCTCCGCCGCCGTGCCGGCGCGGATCGGTGTGTCTTGCACCGTCCAGCTCTTGCCACCATCGGGCGAGTGAAAGATCCGCGCGACGGAAGCACCACCGGTGACGAACCACGCGTCATTCGCTCCATGCACGGCGAGCAGGCTGCCGCTCGCCGCGAACGCTCCCTCATTCGGCAGCGCAGCCGGCATGCGATCGCTCGGCATTTCGCTCCACGTGTTGCCGCCGTCGCGCGTGGTGATGATCAGGAAGTGACCATCCACTGGATCGCTGACGGCGATGCCATGCTTCGCGTCCCAGAAACGAATCGCGTCGAAGAACGACCCCTTCTTGAGGCTCATGAAGCGCTGCGACCAACTGCGTCCTCCGTCGGTCGTGCGAAAGATGCGACCGGAGTCCGCGATGCTCAGCGCATGCGCAACGTTTGCTGACGTAGCGGCGATCGCGCGCAGATCGAGCTTGCCCGCCGAAGGAATGGTGTCCGCAACCCATGTGCGACCACCGTTCGTCGTCCGTGTCACCGTGCCTCGTTGGCCACTGGCCCACGCAACGTCGGCCGAGACGACGCTCAAGCCACGCAGCTCGATTTGGGTGCCGCTCGACTGCGGAATCCATTGCGCCTTCGCGGGAATGACGCCGGCGAAGAGTGCGAACAGTGAGCAGGCGAATGGCAAGGAACGCGGCATTTCGAGGCAGGCTGGAGAGGGACGACCGTTGCCCTGTTGGGCCGTGAGGTATGGAGTATGCCTTTCAGGTACGGTGAGAAGCCAGCGTCGCCACGACCTGATACGGCGACCGGAACGTAACGGAGGGTTCGATGCTGACGGCTGACGAGCGCGAAAGGTTTGCACTGCACGTGATGGAGGAGGTCCGTCGCTGGACTGGCGTGGAGATGCGACCACACGCCAGCGCGCACGAGCCGGGCAGCTCGGACGGCGTGGAATTTCGCCTGAACGGACGTCAGATCGGCCACATCCATAGCGACTGTGCCGTGCATCTTTCACTCACCAAGGCGCTCAAGGCGACCATCGTGCGCGAGAGTCTCGCTGAGCCACTCGCCATTGCCCCGACGTCGGCGTGGGCGATGTTCAACCCCACGCGCCTCGACGATTCCGCGCACGCCATCTGGCTGCTTCGTCTGAACTACGTCCGCCTCCGCCGTCAGCGGCTCACGCCGTATGCTGCGGCCAACTCGGCACTGCTGCAAATGCACGAAACAAAATTGGGCATCGTGAGCCCGAGCGTCTCCGCACTGTTGCAGCACACGCAGTTGCGCAGCAGTCCGCGTCCATTGCCATCACCCGACATCCCGGCGCAATCGCAGAACGAGTTGAGCGCCTAACGCCGATCGTCGCCAGGCACGAGCGTCTTCCGTAGATAGTGCCGCCGCGAGCCTGGCGGATATCCCTCGAGTACTCCGAACACGGTATAGCCGCGACCCTCGTAGAACGGCAGCGCCTGGTGCTCGAGCGTCTGTAGATGTGCCCACCTGCAGCCTCGCTCGATCGCGTGTCGCTCGGCCGCGTCGAGAACGGTGCTGCCCATGCCAGTGCCACGCAGTGCGTCGGGCAGCCAGAGTTTGTCGACGTACAGCCAGTCGAAGAGCATCTGGCCAATCAACCCGCCAACGACATCGCCCTTCTCGTCGCGCACGAAGACGCTGACGGGAACGGGTCGAGCAGTTCGGCCGAGCTGCGCTTCGTTCCACGTGCGGAGTCCGTCGAGGATGACGTTGTTGCCAGGATCCTCGCCGCCTTCGACGATGGAGACGCTCAGGGCGGGCTCAGTCACGCGACTGGATGGCCGCGAAAGATGAAGTACACCGCGCCGCAGATGCACAGCGCCGCCCACAGGAAGTCGAGGCGCAGCGGCTGTTTCATGTAGAAGAACGCAAAGGGCACGAACACGGCGAGCGTGATGGCCTCCTGCATGATCTTCAGCTGGCCGAGCGACATCGTGGTGTAGCCGATGCGGTTGGCAGGCACCTGAAGCAGGTACTCGAAGAGCGCGATTCCCCAGCTCACCAGCGCGGCCACGTACCATGGCTTGCCGCTCAGGTTTCGCAGATGGGCGTACCAGGCGAACGTCATGAATACGTTCGAGAGGACGAGCAGGCCGACGGTTCGTACAATGACGGACATTTTCTGGCTGGCGGTAGCGTTTATTTTGGAGAAACCTCTGGAGGCGCTCAGTCGTACGGAGTATACCGGCCGCCAGACTTGGGCGGCTCATTCGTCATCGCAACCCTTGTGGGAGCCCGCATATGTCCGTGTTGCTCAAGGCACTCGCGCTCAAGTTCCTCGCGGGACGCACGATCGGCGGCGCCTTCAGCCTGCTGCTGATCCTGTTGGCCCCCTTTGCTGCCGTGCTCAAGTTCATCGGGCTGCCGGTGCTGCTCGTGGTGGGAGTCATCGGCGCGCCGGTGTTCCTGTTGCTCGCGGCCGTGGGCCTGCCCGGTCTTCTTGTAGTTGGCGTGGGCGTCGTGATGATGCTCGCAATCGGCCTCATGCTCACGCTCGGCCTGCTCGCGCTCAAGATCGCGCTGCCGATCATCCTCATCGTGTGGTTCGTGCGCTGGCTGCGTCGCCCCAAGACCGCCCAACCTCCCGTGTCGCCGAGCCCCGAGCCCGGCCTCGACAGCATCTAGACTTACGGAGTCGAGGTGTCGTCCGGCGCTGATGGTGGCGCCGGACGAATTGTTTTCGGCGCACGCCGCATCCGCGCGCTGAACCACCGCCACCTGGCGTAGGACAGCACCACGAAGACGATCACCAGCGTGATCGCGAGCGGCCAGTCGAAATCCTTCATACGCCGAACTGCCGCAGGTGGTGATCGCAGTGCCGGTACACGAGCACGCCCCACGCCCGCGGCGAGAGCGTGCCGAACACCGGATGCAATGGCCACGCGTCAGTCGCCGTCCGCTTGCCGACGCGATCGAGCATACCCTCGAGCGCGTTCACCTCTCCCTTCCAAGCCGACGGTACGCGCTCGAGCAGTTCAGGCGCGGTGGGCAGTCCCTTCGGAAAGGGCAGCACGTAGATCGCCAGCTGCTTGAGCGGCGCGAAGCGAAGTGGTGTCTGTTTTGGCTTGCATGCGAGCTCGCCGGTGGCCATCCGGAGTGCGTCGGTGAGATGCACCACCATGCGCGGAGCGGTGAACTTTCCCCACTGTGCCCGACTGTCAGGCTGAAGGCGACCGATCCGCTCGACGATGGAGCGGCGGTCGGCTGCGGCGTGTATCGTCTTCATGTCAGCCTCCTAGATGCCGATTCCGACACTGACAGTCGCGAGGTTGTCGTGCGGATCGAGGCCGTTCGACCTGCTGGTGCGGCGCAGGTATCCGACACGCGCCCCCACACCGAAGACGATCAACCAACTCGCTTCCACGCCGGCGTAAGTGGTGTTGCCGGTGGCGTTCCACGGCTCGCCCGCCGTGCGCAGCAACGCCGCTCGCAACGAATACGCTGAGCCGAAGCTACCGAGCATGCGAATGTATCCGGCCGAAACCTCGTTGCCCTGCTGCCCCACCTCGAGCGCCATGATCACGCCGTCGTTTCGATGCCGGCTCATGTCGAAAATCAGGCCGCCGGCGGCGGAGAGACGCATCGGGCTGCCATAGTGTACGCCGACCGCAGGCGAAATCTGCGGAGTGGGCTTCGCCGGCACAGCCGCCTCCTGCGCGTGCGCGGCAGTTGGCGCGAGGACGACAAGTGCGAGAGACACCACGGTTCGGCGCATGACTAATCCTGCTCCTTGGTCGAGCGAACGTCTAGCTGGCGCGAACGAGCGCATCTACCAGTCACCGCGCTTTTCACCGCGACGATAGGCGGCGAGGAGCGAGAAAAGAACGCCGGCGATCCAGACAAGGTGACCCGACTTCCAGAAGATGCTGCCCCAACCCGGATCGGTGGTATGGAGCGCCATGCCGAGAAGCGCGAGTCCGCACAGCACCCAGAACAGCAGGTGTCCGCACGTCATCAACAGATCGCGAAGGGTGTCGCCCTTCGCGGCGCGATGAGCTTTCTCGTGCTTCTCGATCAGCTCCTGATAGAGCTTCGGCTCAATGGGCATGAGTCTCTAGGCAGCGCGGCGGCGCTCCACGATGCCGCCGATGAGGATGCCCAGCAGGATGACTGCCGGACGGGAGAGCAGATACCACTCCGGTTCGGCCCCCGCTGTGCCTTTGAGCACAGGAATGAGCGACGACATCGAGGGAATGATCGCGAGCAGGAAAAGCGTGTAGAGCGAACGGCCCCAGGTCATGCGTCCGGCCGCGAAGCCCGCCACCAACGCACCGACCGCATTCACCGCCAGTTGCGCGATGAGGAGGGCGAGCGACGGGTGCTGCGCATCCTTCACGCCCAGAGCCACGAATACGACGATGGTGCCGAGGAAGACGATGGCGACGAAGATCCCGAGTCCGGAGAGGAGCGCGAGCGCCGGCCGCAGAAACGACGGCGCGGGCGGCCTTGTTCGCACGGGTGCGGTCACGCGAGCACCTGCGCGAGATGATGCTCCAGATGGTCCACGTAGTCGTGCATGAAGTAGTCGAGGGTGGTGGGACTGCCTTCCGGCACGGTGCGGAATGCGACGCGATGCAGGTTATGACGTTCGTGCACGCGCTCGCGCACCGCGCGAGGCGTCGCCGCCATCACGCGCGCGAGCTGACGATTGTACAGTTGCCACAGCAGCACGAGCTCTTGCCATGGTGCGTCCTGATACCGCTGGCGATCGACCCAATCATCCTGCGCGTACCCGGCAAATACGAGATCGTTCTGCTCGGGTGCACGGACGAACCGCTGGTGGTTGTTGCTCGCCGAGTCGATGAGGTGGCCAATCACCTCGATGGGCGACCACTTGCCCGGCGCGGGACGGCGAGTTGTCGCCTCTTCCGGAATCGCCAGGAGACGTGGTGCGGCCGCATCCACCGCGGCGCGCAGGCGTGTCGCGCACGAGGCGTCGTCAGTGGCCACTGCGCGCCTTCACTTCTTCTTCGGTGAGACCGAAGATCTGCGGCACCTTCACGCCGCGCATGCCAAGCAGCAGGTAGAGTTGTCCGCGATGATGCGCTTCGTGCTCGACCATCGCGCGCAGCCACTTCCACGTGGTGATCGGCGTTCCCGCTGGCGTCTGACACTTGCCGGCCAGCTGCTCGGCAGTGAGCTGCGAAAAGATCGCGAGTGACTCCTCGTGCTTGCGATCATGGTAGGCCCTCACAGCGGCGAGTCCATCCGCGAGTTGTCTATCGTGTCCCGGATATCGCGCCGGACGACCCGACACATTCTCGGCGTACATGTCGCGCTCGATGCCAGCGAGATGACGCACGATATCGCCGATGCTCCAGCGGCTTGGCGCGTACGTCCACTCGAGATCCTCCTCGCGAATCTGCTCGATGACGCGCGTGGTGCGCTTGCGCACGCCTCGCCAATAGTCGGTGAATTCCGCGGCCGAGTCGATGCGCATTGCGCGGGCTAGCTCTTCGCGTCGATGTAGAGGTCGTTCACATCCGCCTGCGCGAGCTCGACGAGAAATCTTGCCGTTTGTACAGTCACTTGTTGGGCATACTGCGCACCCTTTTCCGCCGACGCGAGCGCGGGATTGCCTGTTCCCGTGTCGGAGGAAACTTGCGTCCACCGGCGCGGCGCCCACGCCCAGCCTTCGCGCAGCGCGCTGATGCGCCAGCGCTTCTCACTGCCGTCGCCCGCTTCGGCCAACGGACGCACGAGGTCGGGCACGAGGTGCATCATCATGCTCGTCTCGAGCTCGCCTGCATGGTCGCCGTGATCGGTGAAGATGCTCTTCGGGTCGCCGACCTTGTACCAATTCACCGACGCGAGGAAGACGCTCGTGCGCGGCTGCAGCTCGCGGATCATCTGGCGAAAGTCATTGCCGCCGTGCCCATTGAAGATCACGAGCTTCTTGATGCCCTGCACCTCGATGGCGTGCACGAGATCGGCGAGCAGCGCAGCCTGCGTAGCCGGATTCATGTTGAGGCACAGCTTGATGTCTAACTGCCCCGTGTTCACGCCGAAGGGAACGCACGGCAGCACCACGATCTTCGCGCCACCATCCCACGCGAGCCGAGCGGCCTCGATGGCCAGCGCTTCGGACTGGATGTTGTCCGTGGCGTACGGCAGGTGATAGTTGTGCGCTTCGGTGGCACCCCATGGCAAAACGGCGACGTCGTACGGGGTGGCGTCGACGGTTTTCCACGTGCTTTCTGCGAGGACATACGGGCGGGCTGTCATGCCGCAAAATCGCCTGCGCGGAGCGTGGGCGCCAGCGTTCACAGCGGCTCACCTATAGATTGCGACTGTTGATTGCCCCCCCTACGCCAATACATGCCGTCGAACACACCGCTCTCGTCAGAGAGCATCGATGAAATGGCCGCCGAGGCGGTGCGTCTCCTGCACGACCGAGGCTCACAGGTGCTGAACGCGATCGACGACGGCGTGTATTTCCTCGATGGCGCGGGCCGCACGATCTTCATCAACGAAGCGGCTGGCCGGATGCTCGGCTACACGAACCGCGAAGTGCTCGGCCGGTCGATGCACGAACTCACGCACCATCATTACGCCGACGGCACGCCCTTCCCGGACGCGGAGTGCCCCATCGTGTCGTCGGTGAGGGAGGCGGTGCAGCAGCGCGTGGGCGGTGACACGTTCTGGACCAAGAGCGGCGCTCCGCTGTCCGTGGACTACACGAGTATTCCGATCAAGGAAGGACGCACCGTCGTCGGCGTCGTCGTCACGTTCCGCGACATCAGCGACCAGCAGAATGCCGAGGAGCAGTCGTCGCGTCTCAAGCGCGAGCGTGAGGCGCGCGCCGAAGCGGAGGCCACGCGCGAGCTCCTGCGGGCGAGCGATGCGCGGTATCGCTTTCTCGCCGAAGCGATTCCGGTGCAGATCTGGACGGCCCAGCCGACCGGTGCGCTCGACTACGTGACGCAGCGCGTGGCCGACTACTTCGGCACGACCACAGAGCGCGTGCTCGGCGAAGGATGGCAGAACGTGATTCACCCCGACGACCTGCCGACAGTGGTGGACCGGTGGACGCAGTCGCTGACGACGGGCGCGCCGTATCAGGTGGAGTTTCGCCTCCGTCGCGCGGACGGCGAGTATCGCTGGTATCTCGGCCGCGCGCTTCCCCAGCTCGATGGAGAGGGGAAGGTCGTTCAGTGGTTCGGCACCAATACTGATATCGATGATCAGAAGTCTGCGCTCAAAACGGCAACTGGCTGACTTGAATCATGTGAATTTTTTGGAATTGCATCACTGTGGCGGGAGAGTTCCTCTCATCGGGCCTCGATGCTTCTTGTCGCCGCAGCAAAATGACGATGAGCTTGGTGCGACCCTCTCTCTCCGCATCGAGTCGATCCTTTAATCCTTTAATCCTAGCATTGCCTTACCGCAGTTCGCCCGGCTCTGTCTGGCGTCTCAAGGCCAGCGACGGCAACAGCCAGACTAGGATTCAAGGATTCAAGGATTAGGGGGATGACGGCGGAACAGCAGATTTTTTCTGTTGCCGCAGCAGACTTGCGAACCGCCCCTCTCTAGTATGAGGAGCAACTTCCAACAAATTCACATGATTCAAGTCCCGGAAGTCGCCGGGACGATGCTTGCTGATGCCTACTTGAACCGCATCCCGTTCGGCGCAACGGCGCCAGGCTTCGGGATAACAAATGTCTCCTGCTTCGGAGCACTTGGCGTCTTGAGTGCAGGCTTGCCTCCGCGCGCCGGAGCACCAGACTGCGGACGACTATCCCCACTTTCCGGTTTCTTCATCGTCAGCGCTATGCGATTGCGCTGCAGATCCACCGCCACCACGCGCACCTTCACGCGCTGACCCACCGTGACGACGTGGTTCGGATCGCTCACATAGCGATCCGCCAGTTGCGACACGTGTACGAGACCATCCTGATGCACGCCGACGTCGACGAACGCGCCGAACGCCACGATGTTCGTCACCACGCCCTCGAGCTCCATCCCCTCGCGGAGGTCCTTCGGCTCCGTGACGTCGTCGCGGAACGCCGGCGCTTCAAATGCTGCGCGCGGATCGCGGCCCGGCTTCTTCAATTCGCCGAGGATGTCCTTCAGCGTGGGGAGACCGACGTCGTCGGAGATGTACTTGGTGAGATCGAGCGCCTCGACCTTGCTCTCATCGGAGATCAGCTCGGCGATGGATGCACCGACGTCCTTCGCCATGCGCTCGACGAGCGCGTACCGTTCGGGATGAACAGCGCTCGCGTCGAGCGGATGCTTGCCGCCGCGCACGCGGAGGAATCCGGCCGCCTGCTCGAACGCCTTCGCGCCGAGGCGCGGCACTTCGAGCAACGCCTTGCGTGAATCGAATCCGCCGCGGGCATCGCGCGTCTTCACGATATTCTCGGCGAGCACCGGCCCGATGCCCGACACCGACGAGAGGAGCGCGATGGATGCGGTGTTCACTTCGACGCCCACCTTGTTCACCGCGCTGACGACGATGTCGTCGAGTCGCTTCCGCAGCCGTCGCTGGTCGACGTCGTGTTGATACTGGCCAACCCCGATCGACTTGGGATCGATCTTCACCAGCTCGGCGAGGGGATCCTGGAGCCGCCGAGCGATCGAGACGGCACCGCGCAGTGAGACGTCGAGGTCGGGCAGCTCGGCGACCGCCAGCTCGGACGCAGAATAGACCGATGCACCAGCTTCGCTGACCACGACCACCTGCGGCGGATTCGCGAGGGATGCTTCGCGCAGCGTTTGGCGCACGATGGTCTCCGTCTCGCGCGAGGCAGTGCCGTTGCCGATGGCGATGAGCTCTGCGCCGCTCGACGACACGAGCCTCAGCAGCGATGCCACGAAACGATCGGGCTGATGAAGCATCCATGCATCGGTGTGCAACACGGAGCCGGTGCGCGATACCGCGGCGACCTTCACGCCGGTGCGGAATCCCGGATCCAGACCGATGACGATCCGCTCACCGGCCGGTGCAGCAAGCAGGAGTTGCTCGAGATTGCGGCCGAAGATCGCGATCGCTTCCTCGTCCGCT
>JAQBPV010000225.1 GCA_028287345.1 Gemmatimonadota bacterium | reverse complement strand
ATGACCATCGTCGCGAGTCCGATCAGAATCGCCTCGCTGGCCTCGACGTCGCGGCCGCTGAGCAAGATGTCCGACGCTCGCGCGAGCCCGATGTGGCGTGGCAGGAAGTAGCTCACGCCAGCATCGGGGCTCAAGCCGCGGCGCACATAGCCGGCCGTCATCTTTGCCGACTGTGCGACGAGGCGGATGTCGCACGCCAGGGCGAGCCCAAAGCCAGCGCCGGCCGCTGCACCATTCACGGCGGCAATGACGGGTTTCTCGCAGGCGACCACACGCTGCACCCACGTGCCCACCCATGCGTACGGGTCGAGCCGGTCAGCGCGTGTCGTTGACGGAAGCGTGGGCGGCTCGGAGAGATCGAGGCCGGCGCAGAATGCGCGCCCGCTGCCTGTGATGACGACGATGCGGACCGCATCGTCGGCGCCGGCGTCGGCGAGGGCGTCTCCCATCGCGAAGGCCAGCGCGCCATTCACCGCGTTGAGCTTGTCGGGGCGATCGATGGTAATCGTGCGAACGCCGTCGGCGGTCGTAACGACGAGCAGATGCGAGTAGTCGGTCATGTGGGAATGATGAAGCGCGTTCCCCACGATGTCGAGCCGACTACCCGCATTCTTCCGTCGCGTTCTCAGCGATCGCGCATGACGACCTTGTCCGGCTTGGCGAGCGCCGCCGCGATTTCTCCCATGCGGATGAAGTCCGCGCGATAGCCGTCCTCGTCGCTGCCCTTCGCACCGCGTGCGAGCGACAACATCTGCGACCAGGTGAGCGTGCCCATATTCGGTGATTCACGCAGCAGCATGCCGAATCCAGCGACCGCGCTCGCGAAGCGCATTGCTTCGGAGGCACGAGTGCGCTCGGTGCCCACTGGATACGTCATGAGTGAGCTCTTGTCACCGTCCGGAGCCTTGTAGCGAAGCGCCACGTGCAGCAGCTCGTTCCTCGGCGAGTCCGCACCGGTCACACGCTGATAGCGGAGACTCGAAACCTCCGGCAGCGCGACGTCCAGTGGCGTGCCCGCCGGAACGATCTCGTAAAGAGCGGTGACCGTGTGCCCTGCCCCGACGTCGCCCGCGTCCTTCACATCATTGGCGAAGTCCTCGTCGCGCAGCAGCCGGTCCTCGTAGCCGAGCAGCCGATAGGCCTGTACGCGCGCCGGGTTGAACTCGACCTGGAGTTTTACGTCCTTCGCGACGGTGACGAGCGTGCCGCCCATTTCCTTCACGAGCATCTTGCGCGCCTCGAGCAGATCGTCGATGTAGCCGTAGTTGCCGTTCCCTGCTCCGGCGAGCTTCTCCATCTTCGAATCCTTGTAGTTCCCCATGCCGAAGCCGAGGATCGTGAGGAACGATCCTTCCTTGCGACGCTGCTCGATGAGACGCACGAGCTCACCGTCGCTCGACTGGCCGACGTTGAAGTCGCCGTCGGTGCAGAGGACGACGCGATTGTTGCCACCGGCGATGAAGTTCCTCTGCGCGACGTCGTAGGCGAGCCTGATGCCCGCACCGCCCGCCGTGGAGCCGCCCGCCTCGAGACCGTCCAGCGCTGCCATGATCTTCTGCTTGTCGGCGCCCGACGTGGACGGCAGCACGAGGCCAGCGCTACCGGCGTACACCGTGATCGCGACGCGATCCTCCTCGCGCAACTCGTTCACCAGCAGGCCGAGCGCCTGCTTTACGAGTGGCAGTCGTCCGGGTCCCTGCATCGATCCAGACACATCCACCAGGAAGACGAGATTGCTCGGCGGCGCGCGACGCATGTCGACGTCACGAGCGCGCAGCGCGATGCGGAGCAGGTCATGCGTGGGGTTCCACGGCGCGGCGGCGAGCTCGGTGCTCACACCCAACGGCGCGCCCGTCTGCGCTGGTGCGGCATCGCCATAGGGGAAGTAATTGACCAACTCCTCGATGCGCACGGCATCCTTCGGCGGCAAGTGGCCGCTGGCCAGGTAGCGACGCACGTTGCTGTACGAGGCACGATCGACATCCACCGAGAAGGTCGACATCGGTGCGACGTGCGGCGAGCGGAATGGATTCTCGTCGAGATGATCGTATGCTTCGGTGTTGCCGCCGCTGTCGCGACGTGGGCGGATGATGCCTCGCTCGCCATCGATGCGCAGCGGTCCGCGCGACAGGATCGCGTTGCGCTTCGAGAGGCTTGCGGTCGCTGGTGCGCCAGCGATCTGTTCTCGCGGCGCTGACAAGTCCATTGCGCGAATCTCGTCGCCCCGTCTCGTCGCATGCCCAGTCGCGCCGGTCACGACGACGGCCTCCAGCCTGTCCATCTCGACGCTGAGCCGAATGTCGGCTCGCACGGTGTCGGCGCTCAAGATGAGCGTGATTCGTCGCGCCTGATAGCCGATCCTTCTCGTGAGCAGTGTGACCTGCTCTCGCTCGCCGGTACGCGACACCGTCAGCGTGTACCGACCGTCATTGGCCGACGTCGTGCTGGTATTGCGCTCGGTGATCGATACGGTTGCCGATTGTACCGGTTGGCCTGCCGCATCGAGCACGCGGCCAGTGACGACCGTGTGGCTCGTGGTGCCATGCGGCATCGTAACGGAGCGCGGCGGGACGAGCAGTGCCGCGGCGAACAGTGTCGAGACGCCGCCTCGGCGCGCCAGGTTGGTGAATCTCATGTGACCTCCTTGGAGTGGACCTCGGAGGGGAGACGCGGCTGCCGCGCAGGCTTGCACACGTACTCCAATTCGTACAGCGGTCGTACAAAATCGTCGTGAGCTTTTGGCGCCAACTTGCCGTATATTTGGATGCAACCGCTCACCCCCTCCTTCGCCATGCCCGTTCGCCGCACGCCGACCACGCCCCGCGCCACTGTATCTCGTGGCGCCCGTGGAGCTCGCGACGCTGACGATTCGGCATCGGAGGCGCCGCACGGCTCTCGGCCAGAGCAAGTGTATCAGCGGCTTCGCGACCTCATCGTGCAGGGACTGCTCGCGCCGGGCAGTCGCGTGGTGGAGACCGAAGTCGCCGCTCGCCTTGGCGTCAGCCGGACACCGGTGCGTGAGGCGCTCCAACGACTGCAGCAGGAGGGATTCGTCGTCGGCGCCCCGGGTGCGCAGCAGGCGAGACTCACGGTGGCGCCGTTGACCCGTGCCGACGTGCACGAGCTGCTGAACATCGTCGGAGAGCTCGAAGGTCTCGGCGCGCGGTGGGCGGCCGGTCAACCCGTCAGTGAGCGCCGAGCGCTCGCCAAGGAGCTCAAGGCGCTAAACGGGGAGTTCTACAAGACGGGCCGCGCCACGCCCACCGATCACGCTCGTCTCTATGAGGCCGATGAGCGCCTGCATCGCAAGATCGTCGAAGCGTGCGCCGGTCCACGCCTCATCGCGCTGCACGACAGCGTGAAGCCGCAGGCCGAGCGCTACATCCGCATGTACATCAGCATGCTGACAAGCGACATCAAGGCATCCGTGGCCGAGCATGATGCGATCATCGACGCCATCGATGCGGGCGAGGCCGACGCGGCACAGAGCGCTGTGCAGACCAACTGGCGCCACGCGGCGGACCGCATTGCGAAGGTGATCGAAGTCGCGGGAGAGCGGGGCAGCTGGTAGCGAATTGAAAAGGCAGGTGCCTCACTTTTACCGCACTTCCCAAGGGAGCTCGTTTTTTGGAGTGCTCCATTGCGGAACAGCCAACTGCTTGGCGCGGATGGACGCGGAGAGCTGCAACTGCCGCGGATTTACGCGGATACTACCTCGGGCCAGCCAGTGCGCTCGACTCTGTGAACGCGAACCAGGAAAGCTGAACTCTTTTCGATCGAAGGGCTGGCTTTGGTGCTCCGTAGCAGCCCGTTGCACTATCAGTGAAAATCCGCGGCTGTTGCTCCTTTCCGTGCAGATCCGCGTGAGCTGTTGCAGTTCCGACGAACACCCACTGCCTTACGCGGGCCAACCAGTGAATGGTTACCCGCGAGGCCACTATCTGCTCGGCTTCACACCTTCGAGCTCTTCCCGGAGCTTGATGAAGCTCTCGTAGCGGGCGACGCTCACGTCGCCGCGCGACACCGCGTCGCGCACGGCGCAGTCGGGCTCCACGCTATGCCGGCAGTCAGCGAAGCGGCACTGCGTGAGGAAGGGCCGCAGCTCCGGGAAGCATTGGTCGAGCTCCGTGGGAGACAGCGCCCACATCCCGACCTCTCTCAGGCCAGGCGTGTCGGCCACGTAGCCGCCCTGGGCGTCCGGCAGCGGATGCAGGTAGGCGCCGACAGTCGTATGTCGGCCCTTGTTCACCGACTCGCTGATCTCGCCGACACGCAGATCGAGGCCGGCGAACATTGCATTCAGCAGCGAAGACTTCCCCACACCCGACGGGCCAGTCAGTGCGCTCACCACGCCTGCGAACGCGTCGTGAAGCTCCTCGAGCCCAAGACGCTGCTTCACGCTCGTATAGTGGACCGGATAGCCGATGCGCTCGTACAGCGACCACCTCTCGCGCGCCACGTCGGCGCCACCGACCAACTCCACCTTGTTGATGACGATGCGCGCCTTCAGGTCGTTCGCCTCGGCGATGACGAGAAACCGGTCGAGCATGCGCGGATGCGGTTCCGGATTCGCGGCGGCGAACACCACCACCACCTGATCGACATTCGCGGCGACGACGCGTTCCCCATGTCCGCCGCCTGGTGCGCGACGCGCCAGCCGCGAGCGCCTCGGAAGGATCTCGGCGATGGCGGTCGAACCGGATTCGTCCTCCTCGAGGAGCACTCGATCGCCAACGGCAAGCTTCAGTGTGTCGGCGGCCGCGGAGATCGTGTCGCGGCGGAGCGAACCATCGGCGCGCTTGCCCGAGTTCGACTTCTTGATGCGCCCGCGCAGCGAGGCTTCGACGACGATGCCGTCGTCGCGTTGGACGCGCCAGGTGCCGCCCGTTCCACTGAGAACCACTCCCTGCTCGGCGGAGATCTCCGTCATGCGCCTTCGTCCGCGTCGGTTTCGTCGCGCATCACGTCGAACCAGCGACGCGTGGGGGTGCCGCCTGCGCGTGCAGCGATGAGCGCGTGCAGCACACCGCGCACTTCAGCAAGCGAGTGGGCGCCCACGACAGCGCGTGCATCCTCTTCCGTATCCGCTTCGGCGAGAAATTCGGTCTCGAGATGTCCACTCGGCGACGTGCCACCGATGCGGCCCCACTGCACGAACAGGAGATAGGCGCCGAAGGGACGCTCGTCGTCGCCCGTTGGGGCGGTCACGATTTCCACGCTATACGAGAGTCCGTCCGTGCCCTCGAATGCCGCGGGACGGCCGTGCACCGCCGCATACCCACCGATGGTATTGGCGTCACCGCGGGAATGATCAGCAGGAAGATGTTGCCCAGGCATGAGCCTCTCGCTACTTGCCGACGTGTAGCGCCTCCTTGATGACGCTACCTGTAATGAAGGCGACATTGGCGGGACGTTCGGCGAGTCGACGCATGAGGTAGGGATACCACTGGGTTCCGAACGGAACGTAGCAACGTACACGATAGCCTTCCCTCACGAGGCTTTCCTGGAGATCGCGGCGCACACCGTAGAGCATCTGAAACTCGAAGCGGTGATTGCTGATGCTCTGCTCCTTCGCGAACCGCTTTGCCTCGTTGATCATCGCAGGGTCGTGCGTGGCGATGCCCGGATAGTTGCCCTTGAGCATCAACTCGCGCATGCACTTGATGTAGTTCGCGTCGACGTCCTTCTTGTCCATGTAGGCAACCGCCGGCGGCTCCTTGTACGCGCCCTTGCAGATGCGGACGCGTGCGTGAATGGCGTTCATGTGCTCGACGTCCGCAAAGGTGCGATAGAGGCAACTCTGCAGCACGACGCCCACGTTCGCCTTGTACGTCGGGTACAGCCGCTCCTCGAACAGCTTGAGCGTGATGTCCGTGTACGCGCTCGACTCCATGTCGATGCGCACGAAGCTCTCGTACTTCTGCGCGCGAGCCAGGATGTCCTGCATGGTCACGACGCACAACTCGTGATCGATGTCGAGTCCCATCGCCGTCAGCTTCACGGAGACGTTCGCGTCGAGCTTCTTCTGGTGGATCTTGTCGAGCAGCGTCAGGTACTCGTCGCGAGCGGCCCGTGCTTCGGCTTCCGTATAGACGCTCTCGCCGAGCAGGTCGAGCGAGGCAGTGATTCCCTTGGCGTTGAGCTCGCGCACCGCGGTCAGTGCTTCGTCTGCCGTCTCGCCAGCGACGAACCGGCTGGCGAAGTGTTTCGCGAGCCGGTTGTTGCGAACGAACTTGAAGACGCGCGGCTGGTTCGAGAGGTACAGGAGCGTGTTGCGGAGCATGAATCCTCAGTGCGACGAAAACCGGCGTGACGCCGGGGCAAGCTTGGAAATGTAGTCCGCCCCCAGCATCACAGGCAGGCTCGGCGGCAACACTTAGAGCCGCCCCGCCGCGATGCGCATTACGGGATATGGCCGGCCCGCCGCGAGCGACGCGTCGAAGAAATTCCACGTCGCCAGACCGTCGTCCGATTCGGGATCGAGTAGGTATGCCGCGAGACGCCGCAACGGCTGGTTCATCGGCACGACGATCATGTTCGACGCCGCTTGCTGCGGCAGTCGCTCCCAGTGACCCACGAGCCGAACTTCGTTGTGGCCCTGAAATGGTCGCGATGACTTCACCACGGAGTCGACGAGGAACGCTTCGAGAGGACCCTTCACTTCAGTCGCGTCATCAGTCCGGATGCCGTGCAGTTGCAGACGCGCGCGAAGTGCCGTATCGGAGCGGCTGAACACGTACAACGCAGGCATTGGACGCACGACCGTCGGCACGAAGCGGTCGAACACCGGCATGTTGCGCGTGCGAATCTCACCGGTGCGGCGCAGTCCACGGTCGAGTCCAGCCTGGGTGCGCGACGTATCGCCCGTCCGCGCGAGAATCTCGAATCGCACCGGCGCACTCCCTGCCGTCGTCGGCAGTGCCGACCGCAGTGCAACGTTCTCGGCGGCGGACATCTCATCGGCGCGCTTCGCGAGCGACTTGATCTGCGCGCCCCGTTCGGCGACGAGCGTGAGCAGTTGCGACACGAACGAGTACGTCGACTTCACACGCCGCTCGAATGGATCGTGCGAGAACGCCTCGCTGAGAATGCTGACGCGATTGCGCAGGCCGTAGTAGTTCGTGCCGAAGCGCGGCCGGTGGTCATAGGTGTACCATGCCGAGTGCGTAGTGTCGCTGCTCACCTCGCGACCGCCACCGTCGTTGAAGTTGCCATAGTCGAACGTCTCGTAGCCGTCGCGCGAACGTACGCGTGACCGCACTTCAGCGAGCAGGTCGCGCATGTAGTCGCCAAGCGGCGACGCAGGATTGAGCGATGGCGAATACGTCAACGCGTACCCGTGGAGACTTCCGTCGGTAGTGTGCAGGTCGACGAAGACATCCGGATTCCACAGCTCGAACATGCGGAGCGACGCGCGTGTCTCCGGCGCTTCGGCCTTGATGTAGTCGCGATTGAGATCCAGGCCCGCAGCGTTGGGACGCTGCCCGACGAGCTCCGGACCCTGTTGCTCCGACCGCTGTCGCGCCTGCGCGGCGAAGCGCTCGTTGCCGTCTGCATTGTAGATCGGCACTGCAATCAGCACGATCGAGTCGAGCACGTTCCTGCCTGGCGCGTACGTGAGATCGCGGATCAGCGCCTGAAGCGCCTCTTTTCCCTCGACCTCACCGGCGTGGATGTTCCCCTGCACGTAGACGATCGGCTTGCCTGTGGCGCGCGCTTCCGCGGGCGTATGCACCAGCGGCCGCGACGCGATGACGTAAGGAATCTCGCGCGACTCACCCGTGCGACCGATCGATCCGAACGCGAGCGGCGCGCCGAGCTTCTTCAGCGAATCGAGGAATGCGATGACGTCATCGTAATGCGACGTCTCCAGATAGTTCGTGCGTTCGGCACGCGACTTCGGCAGCGCAGCATTCGCGATGTTCGGTGCGGAGCCGCCGGACGGTGCGCCCGCACAGGCTGCGACGCCCACAGACAGCAAGAAGGCGCCGAGCATGGCTCGCCGCCCCCGCAATGAAACCAAGGTGTAACTCACAGATTCTCGAGGGAGCGCGTGAAGGAGTCGGTCATCTGGGTGGAATTGTATCGCACGGGCGGACGTGGCGGAACCAAAAAACAACGGACCGGCCCTGAGGGCGGTCCGTTGATTGGTGCTTGTCGTGCCGAGCGAAGTCGAGGGACCTGCTTTTCCTCAGAGCTTGATCTTGTCCATCTCCTCGGGCTTGTCCGACTTCTCCGGCTTCTTTTCGCCAGACGCCTTGGCGCGCGTCTCGGCGGCAGCCGCGGGGGGAGCACCCTGCTGGATGTCCGCCTTCACGTTGCGCTGGAAGTCATTGATCTCCTTGTCCTTCGCGCCGGCGCCGACGAGCGAGCGAATCGCGTTGGCCGCCGTGCCTACCGGCACGCCGCGCGAGACGATGTCTGCGAGCACCGTGAAGGGCAGCGTGAGCGAGCGGCGAAGCCCACTCTGCTTCTTGAGCTTTCCGAGTTCCACGGCGGGAACGCCGGCATGCATCGCCGAGGCGGCTGCCTTGATCTCGTCCGTGCTTGCGACGGCACCGAGGGCGCTGTGAGCGAGGGACATCTCGAGTGCGAGGTTGCGGACCGCGGCGACGATCTTCGGACCGTCGGCGCCCTTGCCGAGCCCCTCGTACATCTTTTCCATCAGCGGCTCGACAGGAATGCCCTGTGCGCGCGCCGTGTCGATGATGGCGAGGACGGCCACCTTGGTCGGGTTGTCGAGCTTAGGGCCGGTGCGCGGGTCTTGCGCGCCGGCGGATACTACCCACGCACTGACGAGTGCGGCCACCACGAAACTGCGAGTCTTGCTCTTGCTCACTTGGTGCTGTCCTCCACGACCAGCGCACTGCTCGGCATGCCGAAGTCGTCACTCGACGACCTGGGGGCGGTTGGATCGGCGACCCACTGCTTTCCATCGAGAACGAAGGCGTAACGATGAACACCGGCGGGGATGCGTGCTGTGACGCTCCACACACCGTTGAGATTGGTTGCTTGTAAAGCGGAGCCGTCGAGTCCCCAGTTGTTGAAGTCTCCTACGACTGAGACGCTCTTGGCGTTGGGCGCAACGTGCACGAACATCACGGGCTCGACAGAGCCAGTGACCACGACGTGCTCTGCACTCGGCCGCGAGCGCAAAACGCCGACGGTGGCGATAGCGACGATACCAGCGGCAATCGCAGTGGCCCAGGCAGGACGATGCGCGATGGTGGCAGCCGCCGTGAGCCAGCCGCGCCCACGTCGCGGGCGCCGCTCGGCGTAGAGCCGGCGCACGCGCACCATGACGCGACGCTCGAAGGACTTATCGAGCACCACGGGACGCTGCAGTTCCTCGACGATCATCTCGAGCGTCGTTCGACCCCACTCAGGCACTGTGAACCTCTTTCAGCAGAATTCGCAATCGATCGCATGCGCGCATTACACGCATCTTGAGAGCCGAGACACCTACGCCGGTGATCTCTGACATCTCGTCGTAGCCCAACTCTTCTACGTACTTGAGGAGGAACGCTTCCCGTTGGTCGGCACTGAGCTCGCCCACGGCGCGCTCGATCTCCTCCCGCCACATCGTCTGCTCAGCCGGATGCTCCTGAGAGGCATTCAGCAGCGCACCTTCGTCGTGGACAAACGTCTGCCCACGACGCACACGCCGTGCCCCACTCGTCCGGCAGCGGTTGACGAGAATGCGAAACAACCAGGCCCCAAAACGCTCCGGCTCCTCGCATCGCGACAGCGATCGGTAGGCGCGCGTAAAGGCATCCTGCAACGCCTCCTCCGCATCCTCCCGATTGCCCAGCATGTGCACCGCGTAACGCGAGTACCGGTCCCGATATCGCGAGACCAGCGCGCCATACGCATTCACATCGCCGTGCAACACCCGCGTGACGAGCTCTGCATCCGAGCTCTCCATACCCTCAAGACCCGACATCGATACCCGCGGTCACAGTTGGAGCGTGCCTGTCGCCCGTGATATGAGACACACGCGACACTGCCCACCCGCAGTCACTCTCGACTCAATCTATGGAATCGGGGAGCCGTGCGCAGGATAGAATCTGCGGCGCGCCCGAGCATAGTCCAGCAGAAGCTCGGAAGGGGCAAATCGACCCGGAAAACGCCCATCCAGCTGCTCCAGCTCCTCGACTAGCTCGACTACCCCAACGCTGTCCACGTAACGGAACGGGCCCCCGCGAAAGGGGGGAAAGCCGATCCCGAACACCGCCCCCACATCCCCATCCCGCGCCGACCGTAACACCCCCTCCTCCAGACAGCGGGCGGCCTCGTTCACCATCGCCAGCACACAGCGCTGCCGGATCTCCTGCGGGTCGATCTCCCTTCGGGTCGCGCCGTGCGGCAACAGTTCGTAGACGGTCGGGTCCACCTTGTTCTTCTTCCCCTCCTCGTCGTAGAGGTAGAAGCCCTGCCTGCCCTTCCGCCCCGTCCGCCCCGACTCGACCACCCGTCGCATCGACTCACTGGGCGACATCCGGGCGCCAAACGCCTCGAACAGCGTCTGCCCCACCTTGCCGCCCACGTCGAGCCCAACCTCGTCGAGCAACGTGATCGGCCCGACCGGGAAGCCGAAGTCGAGCAGCGCCTTGTCGATTGCCTCGATGGACGCGCCTTCGTCGAGCAGACGACCCGCCTCGTTCATGTACGCCGACAGCGCTCGCGTGGTATAGAAGCCGGGCGCGTCGTTCACCACGATGACCGTCTTGCCGAGCTTCTTCCCGAATGCCACCGCCGTGACCGTGGCGTCCTTGTCCGTCGCCGTGGTCGTGATGACCTCGAGCAACGGCATCCTGTGCACTGGGGAGAAGAAGTGCATCCCGAGCACCCGATTGGGCCGCATCGATGCCTCCGCGATGCGCCCGATGGGAATGGTGCTCGTGTTCGACGCGTAGATCGCATCGGGATGCAGCGCCGACTCCACCTCGCGCAGCACACGATGCTTGAGCGCGAGGTCCTCGAACACCGCTTCGACGACGAGATTCGCCCGGCCAAAGCCAGAGTAGTCCGTCGTTCCGCCTGCCAGCGAGAGCTGATCCTCGTACTGAATGCGCGTGATCTGCTTCTTCTTGAGTCGCTCCTTGAGCACGTCCGCAACGGCGGCGAGGCCCTTCCCCACACGCGCGACGTCGGTGTCCTTGAGCCGCACCGGAGTGCCCTGCTGCACGGCGACGGAGGCGATGCCCGCGCCCATGAACCCCGCGCCGACGACGCCGAGCGTCTGCACCCGCGTCGGCTGGGGCGCCGGCTCCTCGACGCCGGGGTCCTTCTTCAGCGCATTCGTGGCGAAGAAAAGAAAGATGAGCTCCTTGGCGACTTCGGAGACGGTCATCTCGCCGAAGGCTCGCGACTCCTCTCTATATCCCGCCTCGATCCCCTTCTCGTAGCCCGCCTGCACGGCTCCGATCGCCGCGAGCGGCGCCGGATAGTGGCCGTGCGTCTTCGCGAGCACACCTTCGCGCGCCTTGCGAAACACGATCGAGCGGCCGAACGGATTGTCCTCGAGCAGCACGCCCGTTGCACCGCGATCCTTCGGCGCATGGCTGACGGACAGCTTCCCGTCGGCGAGCTTGCGCGCGCGATCGATCGCGATGTCGAGCAGGATAGCCGGATGGACCAGCTCGTCGACGAGGCCCATCTGGTAGGCCTTCTTTGCGCGGACGTTGCGACCGGTGAGAATCAGGTCGAGCGCGCGCTGGAGTCCGATGAGGCGTGGCAACCGCTGCGTACCCCCGGCGCCCGGCACGAGGCCGAGCTGCACTTCCGGCAGCGCGAGAACGGTCTTCGGATGATCGGTCGCGATGCGATAGCGGCAAGCGAGCGCGCATTCGAGTCCGCCGCCGAGACACGCGCCGTGAATGGCCGCAACGACGGGCACCTTGAGCGACTCGAGGCTCGCGAGCAGCGACTGACCACTGCGGCTCAACGCTTCGGCCTCGGCCGGCGTCCGCAGCGTGAGAAATTCGTCGATGTCCGCGCCGGCGAGCCAGGTGTCGCTCTTGCCGGAGTAGAGGACGATCGCGCGCAGTGTCGTATCGGCGACGATCGTCGCGAAGATATCGGAGAACTCGGCGCGAAGACCAGCCGTCACCTTGTTCACCGGTTCGCCCGGCAAGTCGATCGTGATGAGGGCGACGCCGTCGATGCGCTGGAGTGAAAGGGCTGGCATCACGTTCTCTCGATGACCATGGCGTGACCCATACCACCCGCGGCGCAGACGGTCATGAGACCGAACTGCCCGCCACGGCGCGCGAGCTCGTTGCAAAGCGTGGTGAGAATGCGGCCGCCGGTTGCGCCGAAGGGATGTCCGATGGAGATCGAGCCGCCCATCACGTTCAACTTCGCGCGATCCACTTCGCCAACGGGCTTGGTGAAACCGGCGCGCTCCGCCCACTCCTGCGACACGAATCCCTGGAGGTTGCAAAGGACCTGCGCGGCGAAGGCTTCATGCATTTCGATCAAGTCCATGTCCTGCAGCGTGAGGCCGGCGCGCTGGAGGGCAACAGGCGCCGCGAGCACTGGGCCCATGAGCAGCTGTTCGCCCGGATCGAGCGCGGAGTAGCTGTAGCTGCGGATGTACGCCAGCGGCGTAAAGCCGAGCGATTTCGCGCGCTCCTCGCTCATCAGAAGTACGGCGGACGCGCCGTCCGTGAGTGGCGACGAATTGCCCGCGGTGACCGTGCCGTACTTGCGGTCGAACACCGGCTTGAGCGCGGCAAGCGCCTCGATGGTGCTGTCGGGCCGAATGCCATTGTCCACTGTCATCGCGTCGAACGACGGCGGCACGTACAGCGGTGCGATCTCGGCCGTGAGCCGCCCGTCCTGCGTACCAGCCGCAGCAAGTCGGTGTGAGCGCAGCGCGAACTGATCCTGATCCTCGCGCGAGATGTGATTGATCTTCGCCATCTTCTCGGCCGATTCGCCCATCGACTCGCCGGTCGTCGGCTCGGCGATGGCCGGCGTGATCGGCACGAGGTCGCGCGGACGCACCTTCGCGAGCGCGCGCACGCGCCCGCCGAACGTCTTGGCCTTGCTCGCGGCGACGAGTGCGTCACTCATGCCGCGCGAGTGGAGGATCGGCACGTTGGAAAGCGACTCCGCTCCACCGGCGATGATCACGTGGGCGTGGCCGAGTGCGATCTGATCGCCGGCGTCGGTGATGGCCTGATTGGCCGACGCACATGCGCGACTCACCGTAAACGACTGCACGCCCTTGGGCAGCATCGGCATCAGCGACACTTCGCGCGCGATGTTCGGAGCGACGACCGAGGGGACGACCGTCCCGTAGACGATCGCTTCGACGAGCGTCGGGTCGACGCCGGTGCGCTGGATCAGCTCAGCGACGGAGCGTTTGCCCAACTCTGTTGCCGAGAGCGACTTGAGCGTCGTCCCGGCTCTGGCAAAGGGCGTTCGCACGCCGGCGACGATGGCGACGCGGCGCCCGGGAGAGCCATAGGTAATCATGGTCGAAACGTACGCGATTGAGCGTGAGCGTGAAGCCTCCAGCAATGAGCAAGAAGAGCTAGAGCTTTGGCTCGAGCCAGTGCTCGCGCTCTGACCAGCTCACTGCTGGAGGCTCACTCTCACGCTCGCGCTCCGGCTGATGGCTTACCTTCGAGCTCGAGCTCTAGCTCTAGCTCTACGCGAGTCGCTCTATACCTGGCTTCCCTCGGCTCACGCGCCACTTCGTCGGAGTATCGATCGGCGCACCAGGCTTGGTCACGAACTGCAGCGTGCGGTAGCTCGCCGTGAAGCTGTTTTCGTCGATGACGCACGAGATGTAACCCCGCCGGTTCTGCTGCCAGCGAATGTGCGGGTTCTCGGCACGTCGTACC
Source organism: Gemmatimonadota bacterium (assembly GCA_028287345.1). Classification (GTDB taxonomy): domain Bacteria; phylum Gemmatimonadota; class Gemmatimonadetes; order Gemmatimonadales; family Gemmatimonadaceae; genus AG11. The sequence continues at coordinate 8,997 of JAQBPV010000225.1, read as the reverse complement.
TCTGTGGCCAGCGAAGACGTCTCCGAACCATCACCGCCCGAGCTGATGCTCGTACCCACGAACTCCGCAGCGATGGCCGCGCGCTCGGGGCGACGAAAGTCCGTGCGCAGCTCATTGACCCAGCTCGAGTGAATGTCGCCCGTGACGACAACCGTGCGGTTGGGCGCACGCGTCGCAATCGCCTGGAGCAAGCGATCGCGCGCCGCGGGATACCCGCTCCACTGATCCATCGAGACGCGCGACTCCGGACCGTCCTGGTTGTCGAAGGGCGCGAGCATGACGGGATTCGAGAGCACCTGCCAACGCGCCTTGGACGCGCCAAGTCCGCTCGTGAGCCATTTCTCCTGTGCGTCGCCAAGCATCGTCCGTGACGGATCCGCCCAGTTGCCGCAGGGCGTCACCTTGTTGCCGTCGTCGCATGCCTGATCGCTGCGATACTGTCGGGCGTCGAGCATGTAGAAGCGCGCAAGCTGACCCCAATCCATCGAGCGCGTGACGTTGAGGTCAGCCCACGACTTCGCGCGCGGCACGCGCACCGGCTGATGTTCCCACCAGGCCTGATATGCGGCCGCGCGGCGCGCGTGCATCTGCTCATCGGACTCCATGCCGTTTTCGCCAATGGAGCCTGCGTAGTTGTTGTCCACCTCATGGTCGTCCCATGTGATCAACCAGGGACACCGCGCGTGCGCCGCCTGCAGCGCAGCATCGGACTTGTACTGCGCATAGCGACGCCGATAGTCGTCGACAGTGCGGACCTCGAGACCCGCATGCGCGCGTACTCGCGTGGTGTCGGCGCCATACTCGTAGATGTAGTCGCCGAGATGGGTGACGAGGTCGAGGTCTTCGCGCGCCATGTGCTCGTAGGCGGTGAACAGCCCCTGCTCGAAGTGTTGGCACGAGGCCACGGCGAATCGCAGCGGAGTGACGGCACCTGTCGCTGGCGCCGTGTGAAAACGACCGACCGAGCTCGTGGCGCCGCCGGCGCTGAACCGGTAGAAGTACCAGCGATTCGCGGCGAGACCGTCGACGTCGACGTGTACAGAGTATGACAGCTCGGGTGCGGCAGTGGCGCGACCCTGTTTCACGATAGTGCGAAAGGTGTCATCGTCGGCAACTTCCCACGTGACGACAGCGCGTTGGCCGCTCATCCCGCCTTCGGGCTCGAGTGGGCGTGGCGCCAATCGCGTCCAGAGTACGCCGCCAGAAGGCGTTGGGTCGCCGGAGGCGACGCCGAGTGAGAAGGGATCGTCCACCAAGCGCGGTCGTGATGTGACGCGCCATGCACCGGGGACGATGGCGCACAGTGCCGCGGCGCGGGTGATGTCGGCGAGAAAGTCGCGACGTTCCACGTTGCCTCTGTCGAAGAATGGTTGTCACTTAACTTGCCATCGCCCACATCGACTCCGCCATGCAACGGACCGCCGTGACCAGTTCGAGACGTTCCGCGCTGTTTGACGCATTGGGGGCAGCGCCCTTCGACGTGCTGGTGATCGGCGGTGGCATCACCGGCGCGGGCACCGCGCGCGATGCAGCGATGCGCGGACTTCGCGTCGCACTTGTCGAACAGTCGGACTTCGCCAGCGGCACGTCGAGCCGCTCGTCTCGACTGGTGCACGGTGGCGTGCGGTATCTCGAGCACGGACAGGTCGGCCTCGTGTTCGAGTCGAGCCGAGAGCGACGAACGCTATTGCGCATCGCGCCGCATCTCGTGCGGCCGTTGCCCTTCACGTGGCCGGTGTACAGGGGAGCGCGCATCGGCCGGTGGAAGCTCGCCGCCGGACTCACGCTCTACGACGCTCTCGCGCTCTTTCGCAATGTCGGACGGCATCAGCGGCTCAATGCGCGAGGGGTGACCTCGTACGAGCCGCACGTGAGCCAACAGCGACTCGTCGGCGGTGCACGATACTGGGATTCGGCGACCGACGACGCGCGTCTCACGCTCGCGAACGTTCTCTCGGCTCAACGCGCCGGCGCTGTCGTGGCGAACCACACGCGCGTCATCGGCATGCTCCGCGAGGGCAATCGCATCGGCGGCGCGTCGGTGGTGGACGTTGAAACTGGCGCAATGGTCGAAGTGCGCGCTCGCGCCGTCGTGAACGCGACCGGACCTTGGAGCGACAAGGTGGAGCGGCTCGTACGCAGCGGAGCCGCGTCGGCGCTACGCGGCAGCAAGGGTGTCCATGTGAGCGTGCCGCGATCGCGCATCGGCAACACGGCGGCGCTCACGCTCACCGCGCCACAAGATGGACGCGTGATGTTCGTACTACCGTCAGGCGCGTTCACGATCATCGGCACCACGGATACGTTCGACGACGTGCCGCCCGAAGACGTCCGCGCCAACGAGCGCGACGTCGCGTACCTGCTCGAGTCGGCCAATCACTACTTTCCCGACGCCGCGCTCACGCGATCGGACGTCGTGAGCGCGTGGGCTGGCCTGCGTCCGCTCGCCCTCGCAGCGGGAGGCGGCTCGAGTGCGAGCGCCGCGTCACGCGAGCACGCGATCTCCGAAGTGGAGCCCGGACTTGTGCGCGTGACGGGGGGCAAGCTCACGACGTATCGTTCGATGGCCAGCCAGGTCGTGGACGCGGTGCAGCGCTCGCTCGGCGGCGCGCCCACGAAATCATTGACAGCCCACGAGCCGCTCGTCGGCGGAGATGTCGCGGACATCGCGCGTGAAATCGGCGACGCAACGCGCGTCATCGAGGACGGTGTCGTGGCCGAACGGCTCGTCCACGCATACGGCTCCGCGTGGCGCAACGTGTGGGCGCTCGTGGGCAACGACGACATGCTGCGTACGCGCATCGCGCCGGAGCGGCCGTACCTTCTGGCCGAGCTACGCCACGCCGTGGAACACGAGCTCGCGCGCACGTTCGGGGACCTGCTCATTCGCCGCACGCCCGTGGCATTCGAGACGCAGGACCACGGACGCAATGCGGCGCGACGCATTGCGCCGAGCGTGGCCCTCTGGCTTGGATGGGACAGCGCGGCGACTGAAGCGGCGCTCGGCGCGTATGATCTGGAAGTGACGCGCATGTTCACGATCGACGGCGCCTAGATCTCCTCTTCCTTCAGCTCATGGATCGTCTTGAGCTCGGTGACCTTGAGCTTGCGAACCATCGTGGGAAGCTTGAGCAGGGCGAGCTCTCCCACCTTCTTGCCCAGCAGCGAACGGCCGATGGGTGACGACATCGTCACCTGGCCTTCCTCGAACTCGAGCGCGTCGCCGAAGACGAGCGCGTACGTCTCCTCGAGACCTGTCTTTTCGTCGATGACGACCACGCGTGAGCCGAGGCCCACGCTGTCGTGGGAGATCTGCTCCACGTCGATGGAGGACAGCTTGCTGAGGCGCTCACGGAGCTGACTGAGGCGGGCGCGGACGAACTGCTGGCGCTCGAGGGCAGCCTTGTATTCACTGTTCTCGCGCAGGTCGCCCATTTCGACGGCGCGGCGAATCTCGCCAGGAAGGGTGACGTTGAGCTCGAACTGCAGCTTTTCGACCTCGTCCCCGAGCTTTGCCTTGAGTTCTTCGATCATCTGGGTACTGGACTGCGGGACACAAAAAAAAGTTGACGCCCGACTGTGGGTCGGGCGCCGCATACTTTGATTCTATAGCGCGCCGTGTCTCAGGGCAAACTGCAGGGCGCTCGGCGCTACGCACCTTCGCTTACGGGGCACTCGGCGCTGCGCGCCTCGCTCATGGGGCGGGCCGCTCCGCAGCGCTTACGGCAACCGCCAGCAGCTCCATGAGGCACTCTCCTTGACACTCCGAATCGAGCAGGTCGAGTCTGGAGTGCAGCGCCTTGCCCTGAGCAACTGGCAGGGGCGACGGGCGGGCTACGAAGTGAGCGCGTTTCTGATGCGCGGCGTGCTGGTGGACACCGGATTCCCGCGTGTCGGGCGGGAGCTGGTGCGTGCGGTGCGCGCGTTGTCGCCGAGAGCGGCGATCGTGACGCATTGGCATGAGGATCATTCGGGCAACGCTCCGGCGCTGGTTGAAATGGGCATTCCGATGATGATGCACCCAGCCTGCGAAGCGACGCTGAGAGAGCGGCCAGACATCGCTTTCTACCGGCGGAGCATCTGGGGACGGCCGCATCGGCTGACGTCGGCCGTGACGCCGTTCGACCCCGCGCCGCTTCAGATCATCGCGACGCCGGGGCATACGAAGGATCATCAGATCGTCTGGGACGCGGACCGCGGCATTGTGGCGAGCGGCGACCTCTTTCTCGGCGTGAAGGTCCGTGTGGCGCACGCACACGAGTCACCATCCACGCTGCTGGCGAGCCTGCGGACCGTGGTAGCACTGGAGCCGCGGCTGCTGCTCGATGCGCACCGCGGCGTGGTGGAGAATCCCGTGCCGGTGCTGCGGGCCAAGATCAGTTGGATTGAAGAGACGATTGGCGAGATTCGGAGGCTCGCGGCGTCTGGTGCCGGCGAGCGTGAAGTGCAGCGTCGCGTGCTCGGCGCCGAGTCACTTGTGGGGTGGGTGAGCCTGCGTGAATACTCGAAGCTTTCACTGGTCAGAACGGTTCTTCGTGAAACGACTTCGCTCACATGGTCGCTGTGACTTGTCTCACAAAACTGATGTGACCAGCTGGCCGACTGGACAGTTGTAATTGATTGGTAATAAATGACTTGAAAATCGCCTTTACAAAGTTGGCCGTCCGGACAGGTATGTTTTTGGCATCACGAGCCCCCAGAATTGTTCCCCCCAACTACTGGAGTTTGCGATGAACAAGGCACGAGCAGTTCTTATCGGCACCGCCGCTCTCTTCTCGCTCACCGCGTGCGCCACCAAGGGTGCATTGCGTCGAGGGCTGGATGAACAGCGTGTCTCCCTTGAACAGGAACGTGCCGCCCGCCTCTCTGCGGATAGCGCTCAGGTGGAGGCCAACGCCAACACGCAGCGTGAGCTTGCGTCGCTGCGCACGGATCTCAATGGGCTCCGCACGGAGTTCGGTGCGAAGATCGCCGAAGTCGCCCAGGGGCTGCAGTTCGCCTTCCCGGTGCACTTCGCTTACAACGATGCCACGGTGCGCAACACTGACATGGCCGCGCTCGATCGTTTCGCCACGGTGGTGCAGAAGCACTATCCCGGCGCGCATGTGACGGTCGAGGGATTTGCCGATCCGGCGGGAAGCCAGAACTACAACGTGATGCTGTCGCAGCGCCGCGCGCAGGCGGTGAAGCAGTACGTGAGTGGCAAGGGTGTCGATCCCTCGCTGATCAACGCGATCGGTTACGGCAAGACGCGGCTCGTGAAGTCCACGGCGTCGCGCGACATGCCGGGCGCGGAGCTCAATCGTCGTGTGGTGTTCGTGATCGAGACGCCAGCGAACGTGGACGCAAACCGGCTGACGGCTTCGACAGGACAGTAGTTGTACTTGGGGCGCTTCGCTTATCGGGCGCCAGCGCGAAGCGCGGCGCCCCTGCTACTGCCTTTCGTCTGCCGTTGGCCCGTACATCTGCGGCACTTTCTGATCGGTGAGTCGAAGGTAGATCCCGAGCTGCGCGCGATGGTGGACAAGATGGTTCAGCACCGACTGCCGCAGCGCCTGATACCGCGGCATGGTGAACTGCGCCTTGCCCGCCGCCTTCAACGTCCACGGAACGTCGTAGTCGGCGTCTGACGACTTCGCGATGCAGTCGCGTGCCGCCGCGGCGTTCTTGTCGAACTCCGCGAGCAGTGTCGCCGTCTTCTCGATGGAATAGCCGGCTGTCTTCGGCCCGTCGACCGGCGCGATGTCGAGCTCCGTCTGGTTCATGACCATCAACGTCCATCCCGGCAGCCGCGCCACGAGCTGAGCCAGATGCGCCATGGGAAACGATTTCTCGTGCGGCTTCCATTCACCGCGATCATCGGGCACGCGCTCGAGGACCGTTCGGGTAATGCGTAACTCGTTGTCCAGCTCGGGAAGAAGGAGGTCGGATATGCGCATGGGAAAGTGAGGGTGCGGTGAAAGTCAGCGATGCATCGGCAGCTTGGCGTCCGTCTGCGACGCCTCGTGTGGCGCGCCCGACGCCTTCGCGAACTCGTCGCGCAACACCTTCATGTTCGCCTCGCGCTTGTCGAGCAGGCGCTTGAGCTTGCGCGGCTTATGTCGCGCGTGCGCGTAGGCGGTGATCAACGGAAGCGCCACCGTATTGTCGAGGTAACAGACGACGGCATCCGGGAGACGGTCCGGATCGATCTTTCCCCAGCTCACCGCCTCCGCCGGCGTAGCGCCGGAGAGTCCGCCGGTGTCGGGACGCGCGTCGGTGATCTGCAGAAAGTAGTCGTGTCCCTTCTCGTCGATGCCGAGCACTTCCTGGATCTGCGGCTCCGTCTGGAGCGCGAAGTTCTTCGGGCTGCCCCCACCGCAGATGAACACGGCGCTCTTGCCGCCCGTCCGCTTTGCGCCGAGCACGATGGACGCCGTCTCGTTGACGTCGGCGTTGGGATCGATGACGCACTTGTTTCCCTCGAGCGACAGCGCGGCGACGTTCATGCCGATGGACGAATCGCCCGGCGACGACGTGTAGATCGGCACACCGCACTCGTACGCGACACCCAACAATGACTTGTTGCCGATGCCGAGTGCCTTCTCACGCTCGCGGATGTACTTGCCGCAGAGCGCGTGGAACTCCGCACTGCTCATCGCGCGCTGGAACTCCGGGCCCTGTACGATCTTCCGGAAGAACGCGTCGGTACTGAGCAGGACGTCGTAGTCGAAGAAGATGTCGTAGATGCGAACGATGCCTTCCTCGCGCAATACGGTGTCGCTCGCGCCCGGGTTGCCGCGGTGCATCGACAGGCCGAGGCCGAAATGGGCGTCGTGATAGAGATTCGCGCCGGTCGAGATGATCCAGTCGACGAAACCCGACTCGATGAGCGGAATGAGCGCCGCCATGCCGAGGCCCGCCGGCGTGAGCGCGCCCGTCAACGTCATCCCGATGGTGACGTCCGGCTCGAGCATTTTTTGAGTGTACAGTTGGCAGGCTTCCCTGAGACGCGCGCCGTTGTAGGCGAGGAAGGTTCCGTCGATGAGGTCAGCTGCCGTCTCGGTGCCGTCGATGCGACGCGGTGCGATGCGTCCGCCCTGAAGAAACCTGGAGCCCTCGTGCGCGGTGTGCTGCTCGCCGGCGTGCTCGCGCGCTTCGGCAGCGCGCTTCTGTTCGCTCTTGTTGCCCGCGGCCGACGCCTTCGACTTCGGGGCCGCGTGACGACTGGCCTTGAAACCGCCGCGTTCGCGTTCTTCGTCCTTCTTGCCACTGCTCTTCTTGCTCGCCATGTAAGGCTGTGCGTGAGTGAAAGGTGGTGCGAACCAAGTCAGACGTCGGCGTTGGGAATCGCATTCGCCGAGTTGTACGCCTCGATGACCGCGTGAGCCGCTTCAGCTGGATCGTCGGTGAGCAGCATGAGATCCATGTCGCCTGGAGAGATCTTCCGCTCGGCAAGGACGCGAGACTGCAGCCAGCGGAGCAGACCAGCCCAGTAGTGCCGCCCAAAAAGAATGACGGGAAACTGATAGATCTTTCCGGTCTGGATGAGCGTCAGTGCCTCGAACGCCTCGTCCAACGTTCCGAAGCCGCCGGGGAAGATAATGAAGGCGCTGGAGTACTTGATGAACATCGTCTTCCGCACGAAGAAGTAGCGGAAGTTGACGAGCGTGTCGACGTAGGGATTTGCGCCCTGCTCAAAGGGCAACTCGATGTTGCAGCCGATGGAGCGTCCGCCGCCCTCCTTGGCGCCCTTGTTCGCGGCTTCCATGATGCCAGGGCCAGCGCCGGTGATGATCGAGAAGCCAGCGAGCGCGAGCAGGCGCGCCGTTTCCTGCGCGGCGAGGTACTGGGGATCGTCCGGCGCCGTGCGCGCCGAGCCGAAGATGGACACGCCGCGTTCGACGGTGGCGAGGTTGTCGAAGCCCTCGATGAACTCGCCCATGATGCGCATGACGCGCCAGGTATCGGTACTGCGGAAATCTCGGCGGTCTCGGCGCTCGGTCGCTGTCGGCCCCTGCAGCAGCTTTCCGTCTTCGGTGACGGGGCCGACGAAGTCGCGGAGGTCGTCGTCGATCTTCCGTGTGGCGCCAGCGCTGCGCTTCTTCGAAACCTGTGACGGTGGCGTGCGACCGGCCGCGCGATGGCCTTCTTCGGTGCGCTCGCGCAGCCCTTCCTGCGCCTCGGCCTGTGCGACGGCGAGCTGCGCGGGGTTGCCACGCTTTCCGGTTGCGGTGCGCGGCGAGCGAGCCTTGGACACCGCGGGCGGTGCAGCCTTGGCCTTCTTTTTCGCGGGCGCCTTTCCGTTCTTGGGAGTAGCCATTCGTGAGTGTAGTCGCAGGACGGGTCGTCGCGCCAGCGAGTGCAAGGGCTGCGCTTGCTCTCGTGCGCATTGGCTGCTTTTGTTCGCCGATGCCGTTAACACCTGCTGCGTGCCGGTAGTCGTCCTCGTCGCCGATGGGGCGCGATTCGATGCCTTCGACGGTGACCTCACCGATTTGCCGGCGCTCTCCCGCATGCGTGACGAGGGAGGCCTGCACGCGGTGACGACGGTGTTTCCGTCGGTGACGGGACCGGCGTACACGCCGTTTCTCATGGGCCGGTTTCCTGGAGCGATCGGCATTCCGGCCCTGCGGTGGTACGACCGCGCACACACGGCGTGCGGCTGGCCGGACTACGCGCGCAGCTATGTGGGCTATCAGTTCGGCAAGTTCGACGATGATCTCACTCCTGCCGCGCCGACGATCTTCGAGCTCGTTCCGAACAGCGTGGCCGCACTGAGCGTGGTGACGCGCGGTCTTCCTCCATCGCGGCGCCTCGGCACACTGACGGCGCGCTCGGCGCTTCGCGTGGCGATGACGCACTTTCGCGGTCGCGCCGAACGGTGGCTCGATGTCGATCGCGAAGTGCTCGAGGAGATTCCGCGCCGCGTGCGCGAGACGCGTCCCGACTATGCGTTCGCGGCGTTCACCGGTGTCGACAAGGCGTCGCACGCGCGCGGGCACGGGAGTGCGCTCG
>JAQBPV010000421.1 GCA_028287345.1 Gemmatimonadota bacterium | reverse complement strand
CAGGTACACGGTCTCGTCTTTCTGCACATGATACTGCACCGACAGCTTCTGGCCGGCGTTGATGTGCAGGATCTTGCCGACGTACAGGTCCGTCGCGGCCCAGATGGTCTCGTGTCCCCACGGCTTGGGAACGTGGCGAACCTCGGTGCGTCCACTCATGTCGGGCGATGTCGGGAAAGGGTAGATGCGGCGCAAGTGCAAGGACCGAACCTCAGCAACCTCCATTGCGCGTCCCAATATCGCTTGCGCCTGTCGACGGCGTCAGCCCCGAATTTCTTTGGGATCCTCGACTACCAGGTCAAGCGCGACATGTGCCTGCGCGACACGTCGAATCGTTCAGGTGACGACGCACCGCTGATCAGACGCCGAGCAGTCGGAGCTCTTTCGCCCGCTCGCGGCTGACACCCAGCTTCGCGCCGTCGTCGAGTTCCGCCACGAGCCGTCCGCCACCGACGGCACGAAACGCCACCACATGGTCGAGATTCACCATGTGCGTCCGGTGAATGCGCACGAACTTCTTCGGATCGAGCCGCGCTTCGAGGCGACTGAGCGCGAGATGCAGCATGTAGCGGCTCCGCCCGACGTGCGCGGTCACGTAGTCGCCCGAGGATTCGAGCCACCCGATCTCCTCCACCGCAACGGGGATGATCCCTCCACCCGAGCGCACGAACAACCGGCTCATCGGCCCGTTGCTCAACGCCTCACGGAGACGACTGAACGCCGGCAGCGTATTCGGCTCACCGAACGCCGCGCGCACACGCTCGAGACACTTCGCCAACCGCTCCGGACCGAACGGCTTCAGTAGATAGTCGAGGGCACCCAGCTCGAAGCCCGCCACGGCGTGCTGCGCATAGGCCGTCGTGAACACGGCGAAGGGCTGATGATCCACCTTGGCCAACACATCGATGCCGAGCAGGCCGGGCATCTGGATGTCGAGAAAGACCAGCTCGGGCTTCAGCCGATTGATCGCCTCGACAGCCGCCGGCCCGCTGTCCGCCTCGCCGACCACGGAGAGCCAGGCCACCTCAGCGAGCATGTCGCGCAACCCGCTCCGCGCGATTGGCTCGTCATCGGCGATCACGACGGAGATCGTCACGCGTCGGCGTCGCTGCGGGGAATGACGAGTTGCGCCAGGAATCCGCCCGACGGCTCGCGCCCGGCGTCGAGCCGCGCCTCGCCGCCGTAGAGCACGGACAGCCGTTCGCGCAATCGCATCAGGCCCGTACCGGTGCCATCGCCATTCGGTGGCTTGGTGGCATCGCCCGTGTCGTGCACCGACACCGTGAGCGTGCCGTTCTCCGCCGACGCACGGATGGCGATGTCCGTCGCCTCTACTTTCGGTGCAGCGCCATGTCGCACGGCATTCTCGACAAGCGTCTGCAGCGCGAAGACCGGAATCAATTCACGGCTGGCTTCATCCGTGATTTGCGCGCTCACGCGCAGGCGATCACCGAAGCGCAGACGCTCGAGCTCCAGGTACTTCTCGACGAACGCCCACTCGTCCGACATGGGCACGAGGTCGCGATCCTCCTCGATCGTCCCGCGCAGCAATCCCGCGAGCTGCTCCGCCGCCTGTGCCGCGCGCTTCGGCTCACGGGGAATCAACTGCACCACGGCGTGCAATGCGTTGAAGAGAAAGTGCGGATTGAGCTGCGCGCGCAGCGCCGAGCGCTGCGCGCGGGCCGCGTTGGCCTCGGCGTGCGCGGCGCGTCCGGTCGCGAACGTCGTGTATGAGAGACCGGCGATCATCACGTACAACCAGATGCCCATCATCAGGTATGCGGCGATGCCCGGTCCCGTGTTGAGGACGAGCGCCCCGCGATACAGGCTCTCGATGATGCTGTTGAGGAACACCCATGTCACCGCGTAGACGACCGCAGCGACCAGATGTATGGCGACGAACGACGGTCGTACGCGACTCGGCCACGACACTCGCTCGGTGAATCGCTGCACTACCAGGCCAAGAAGTGCCGCCGTCACCATGATCCGCAGCGCGACGAGCAACGCGAAGTGCACGCTCGTGTTCGCGTGCGCTGCGATGATCAGCGTGGTGAACAACGCCCAGACTGGCAACCACCCGATCAGGAGCTGCAGCCATACGACTCGTCGTGACATGAACGAACGCTATCAGCGGGACGCCGTGGCGGCCACACGCTTGGCGTCGATGGTCAAGACGCCTTCGGTCCACGTCTGACCATCGTCCATCGAGCGATCCTGCTGAAGGCGGAAGCTGGCGGACGTGATGTCGGAATAGATCGATCGAGCGACGTATGCCTTCCCTTCACCGTCCACGCCACGCGATGTCACGGTCATCTTGCCATCGCGCCAGTTGGCCGTCGACGGCGTAAAGACACCGCGATACACATCGAGGGTCGTCGCCGTCCAACGCTTCGCCCTCGCGTCGTAGAAGCGCATCGCGTGTGACAGCGAGCGCGGATTGCCGGATGCGTCGGTGATGCGCAACTCGTCCTCGACGCCAAATCCGTCGAAGGCGCGCCACGCCTTCCATGTACCGGCGAGCTTCGGCACACCGTGAATCTTCATCGCGAGTGTCGATGCGTTCGGACGCACCGTCAGCTCCCACTGCCCGACGAGAAACGCGAACTGGTTCGCCTCGGCAGGCGCGCTTCGCACCGACGGTCCCTCGCCGCCATGTTGCGCCGTCGCGGGCATTGAGAGAACAAGCAATAGCAGGACGAAAGTTCCTCGGACTCGCATGTCATTCCTCGATGGTGGTGTCGATCCAATCGTACGGCGCATCGGGGCATTTGCGTCCCACATTTCGCCCAACGGTCACCCGAGTACGTCGAACGACGCGCTGTCCCGTCGCGCCGACCAGCCATGCGCACGTATCGTCACGCATGACCAATCCACTCATCGTCATGCGAGACGTCTCGAAGACGTTTCCGAGCGCCGCCGGACCATTCCTCGCCCTCGACAGGGTCAACCTCGAGATCGAGCGCGGCGAGTTCGTTGCGGTCGTCGGACAGTCGGGAAGCGGCAAGTCGACGTTGCTCGCCCTGCTCGCCGGCATCGACCGACCGACTTTCGGCGAAGTCTTCGTCGGCGACACCGCCGTCCACACGCTGTCCGAGCGCGACATGTCCCCATGGCGGGGCGTCACCGTCGGCATCGTCTTCCAATTCTTCCAACTCCTCCCCACCCTCTCGGCCGCTGAGAACGTGATGCTGCCGATGGACTTCTGTAACGCGTGGCCAGCGCGCGAACGACGCGATCGCGCCATCGTGCTGCTCGATCGTCTTGGCGTTGCCGACCAGGCAGACAAGCTGCCGTCGACATTGTCTGGCGGTCAGCAGCAGCGTGTCGCCGTCGCGCGTGCGATGGCCAATGCGCCCACCGTGCTTCTGGCCGACGAGCCCACCGGTAACCTCGACTCCCGCACCGCCGACTCGATGCTCGATCTGCTCGCTGGACTTGTGGCCGACGGACAGACAGTGGTCATGGTGACGCACGAGCGGAGCGCACAGAGGTTCGCGAGCCGAGTGATCACGCTTGCCGATGGACGCGTGGTCGAAGCCGAGGACGCCGTTCATGTTTAGTCCACGATGGCGCAAGGTCCTCCGCGACCTGTGGCTGCACAAGGCACGAACGAGCCTCGTGGTACTCGCGGTGTGCATCGGGATCATCGGCGCCGGTTCCGTGCTCGACGCGTGGTCGCTGCTGGGCCGTGTGACGCGTGGCGAGTTCGGCGAGAGCAACCCCGCGTCGGCGACGCTTCGCACCGACTCCATCGACGCGGCCCTTCTCGCGCGCGTTCGCGCCATCCCCGCCATCGCGAGCGCGCAAGCGCGGCGAACCGTCACGGCGAGCGTGCAGACGAGCGTCGGTGCGAGCACGGCCCTTCTCTTCGCGATGGACGACTTCACGAGCAACGTGATCGGGATCATCAAGCCGGAGAGTGGGACCTGGCCTCCCCGCGACGGTTCCGTCATCGTCGAGCCCTCCTCGGTCGAATTTGCCGAGGTGGGCATTGGCGATTCAGTGGTGATCCAGCTTCGTGACGGTGGTACACGGGCACTACCTGTCGCTGGCATCGCACGCGACGTCGGGCTCGCGCCCGGCTGGATGGAACATGTCGTCTATCTGTTCGTCACACGGGCGACACTCGCGCAGCTCGGCGCACCCGCGACACTGAACGAGCTCCAGTTCGTCGTGCGCGACCGCTCGCTCGATCGCGAGGGCGTGCGCAGTGTCGCGCGCGAAATCGCGGCAATGATGGAGAGTTCCGGTCATCGAGTCGCGAGCGTCGACGTACCGGTGCCCGGCCGTCACATCCACGCCGCGCAGATCGATTCACTGCTTTACACGCAGGGTGCGTTCGGCATGCTCGCGCTGTTCCTCAGCGGTATTCTCGTCGTGAACCTCATTGCTGCGATGCTGACCGGCCAGGTGCGTGAGATCGGCGTGATGAAATCGATCGGCGCTCGCGCTTCACAGCTCGCCACCATGTACCTCGGCCTGGCGCTCATCCTCGGCATCGTCGCCAGCGTGGTCGCCATTCCCATCGCGGCGGTGCTGGGTAGAGCGTACGCCGACTTCACGGCGACGATACTGAATTTCGACGTCTCGGGTTTCTCCATTCCGTTCTGGGCCTTCGGTCTGCAACTGGCCGTCGGGACGCTGCTTCCCGTCGTCGCTGCGGCCATTCCCGTAAGCCGCGGTTGTCGTATCTCGGTGAGCGAAGCGATGCGCGACTTCGGCATCTCGGCCAGAGGTGAAACTGCCACCGGACGCCTGTTGCTGCGCTCGAGTGGCGTCAGCCGTCCATTGCTCCTCTCGCTGCGCAACGCTTTCCGGCGACGTCAGCGCATGCTGCTCACACTCGCCACGCTCGCCACGGGCGGTGCGGTCTACCTTGGTGCACTCAATCTCCGCGCCGCGGTGATCGGTTCGGTCGACCTCCTTTTCGCGTCTCAGCGGTACGACATGGTCTTCCGGCTCGTACGTCCGCACGCGGCGGACAGTATCGTTGCCAGGGTTGCGACGTTGCCGGGCGTTGCGCGCGCCGAGGCGTGGACGGGCGCGCGCGCGTCCGTGAGCCGTCCTGATGGTCTGCTCGGTGCATCCTTCCCGATCTCGGCGGTTCCCGTTGGCTCGACGCTGCTCGCCGCGACGATGGAGCGCGGGCGATGGTTCTCTGGGCGCGGCAATGAGCTCGTGGTGAATCGCCGCGCCGTGGACGACGACCCGCAACTCGACGTGGGCAAGACGGTGACATTGATCGTCGGCGGCAAGCTTTCGCAGTGGACAATCGTCGGCGTGACGGACACGGGCCCGTCGCCGGCAGCTTTCGCGTCTCGCGAAACCATCGCGTCGCTGGTCACCGATGGCGGCGCGAACATCGTGGTGATCGCCGCCACCGACGATGCACGTGCATCGATGCTCGACCTGATTCGACGGGTACGCGGCGAGTTGGGAGAGGCGGGCTTCGAGGTGTCGACGGGTCAGCTTATGTCGGCACAGCGCGAAGTGGTCGAGGACCATCTCGTGATGGTGGCAGGCTTCCTCGGCAACATGTCACTGCTGATGATCGTCGTGGGTGGCTTGGGCCTGGCGTCGACGATGAGTCTTGCGGTGCTGGAGCGGACGCGAGAGATCGGGGTGCTGCGAGCGATTGGTGCGCGGCATGGATCCATATTGGCGATGGTGCAGATCGAGGGGTTGGTGATTGCGGTTTTGAGTTGGGCGCTGGCGTTGCCGCTGTCGATACCAATGAGTGTGGCGCTCGAGGTGGCATTTGGGCGGATCATGCTCAAGACGCCGATCAAGCTGGTGCCGGAGTTTGGTGGGGTTGTGCAGTGGTTCGCGGTCGTTGTGCTGGTTTCTTTGATTTCCTGCGCTTGGCCGGCCCTTCGCGCCACTCGCATTCCGACAGCGAAGGCCTTGGCATTTGAGTAGGAGTGCATCGTGAGGCGAAAACGATGCGGCGTGCGGCGAGTCGGGCGGAGTGAGGCGTGCGGCGCGTTGCGCTTCGTGTTGCGGCGGAGGTCAGGGTTCGAATCTACCTGCTCGACCTTTTCCTTCACGGATGGAGCGAATCAGGCCGAGTATCAGCGTTCGATTTCGCATGACGAGCAACAGCCGCTCGTCTATGACAGCGTCTGAAAGGATATCACGCGTGGACTGATACCAACTCGCACACTCTCGGACCGAGCCCAATGCGTACCCGAGAAACTTGAGGCGATCGGCACGGGTGGAGCGACTGTACCCTTCGCTGAGATGCGCGCCGATCGATCCTGCCGCCGACCGCAGTTGATCCTCTACAGTAGGGGCACATCCTGCCGAGCGAATTGCCCAGCAGTCCGTTCGGGTCAGGTGTTGCAAGAACAACGCGGCCCGGTAGGCATCCAACTTCCAAAGAAGATCGGAAGTGATAGCCCCCGGGCACGTCCTTTCCCACTCGCGCTGTTGTTCCGTTTCTCGACGCGGTTCCATATCGCAACTTCGTACCGCATCACATTCAAAGCATCACCGTCTCAGCGCACGTCGAACCATATTCGCGACCGCAACACGAATCGCAACGCGCCGCACGCCTTACTCCGTACGACGCGCCGTACGCCGCATCGTCTTCGCCGTACGCCGAATCGCCGTCGCCGTGCGGCGTGATCCGGCGAGGACCTACGGTACGAGCGCCACTTTCTCCGGCGCGTTCCCCGCATTCTTCACATACAAATCCAACCATGCAACCCACCTCCCCCACTGATCCAACACCGTCTCCTCGATCAACGGCCCATGATCCTCATACGGATACATATACAACGACGCCTGCTTCCCCATCCCCTGCAGCGCATGGAACAACCGCACCGAATTCGAGGGATCCGTTCCCGTATTCTGATCCTCGAGCGAGTGATACATCAACAGCGCGCCCTGCAGCTTGTCCGCGTTGAGGAACGGCGACATCGCGAGATACGTTTCACGCGCCTCCCACAGGTCGCGGCGCTCGCTCTGGAATCCATTCGGCGTTAGCGTGCGATTGTAGTTGCCATCGCCCGCAATTCCCGCCTTGAAGAACGGAAGATTGACCATCGCGTTAACCGTACTGAACGCACCGTACGAGTGCCCGCCAATGCCCAGACGCCCACGATCGATGATGCCCTGCTTGTCCAGCTCGTCGATCACGGCCGTGAGCCCGTTCCGCAGGTCCGTCACGTAGTTGTCGTTCAACCGGCCCGCCACGCCGAAGATCGGAATGTCCGGCTGCACCACCGCATACCCCTGCGTCGCCATGATCTCCATCGAGCGCGGACCGGCGGTCGGGAACTTGTGCTTGTTCAACGTCCGCTTCGTGCGCTCGTACGTCTCCTGGTCGGGATACTCGTACGGATAGAACCAGAAGAACGCAGGGAGACGCGTGCCGGCGCGATACCCGGGCGGCAACGTGATGTTCACCCAGAGCTGCTTGCCGTCGAAGCGCGTCACCTGAATCGTCCGCCGCTCCATGTTCGTGACGTCGGCTGTGATGTCCTTGTTGTCCGTCAGTGGCTTCAGCGCACCATTCGTGCGATCGCGCAGGAACTGATTGGGCACGACCTTTTCCGTCTCACGCGTGACGACGAACCGGTTGAAGTCATCGTCCACCGCCACCGCCGCGCTCTCGAATACCGACGTATCG
>JAQBPV010000415.1 GCA_028287345.1 Gemmatimonadota bacterium | reverse complement strand
GAGGTACGCCTCGTGTACGAGCCCCGTCGTCTGCAGCGTTCCCGCTCCGCCGCCACGCGCGACACGCTGCCGGTGCGCGATGAGGCGAAGCTCGTCGTAGACCAACGGCATGATCCGGTCGAGCGATAAGCGCGTTCCACTGCGCAACTCGATCAGCACCTCGGACGGCGACAGCGGCGCAGTCATCGGGAAAGCTCGACCAACACGATGTCGGAGTTCTCGCGCACCCGCTCGAACACGATGCGCTTGCCATCCGGCGATACGTCGAAGCGAAGAAGTGATTCGCCATGTCGTAGCTTCGTCAGCGGTCGCTGTCCCCCCGACGCCAGGTCGAACAGGAAGAAATCCTGGCGCCGAAAGCCGCCCTGCTTCACGACGAGTTGTTTGCCGTCGGGAAGAAATCGGTAGCTGTCGCCAATTCGGTCGACCGTAAGCGGCGGCAGCGGATGGGCCGTTCCCTCGGGCGTTATGGCCAGCACGGGGACGACCCGAGCGCGCGGCGCGCCGGAGTAAAGAATGAATGTGCCGTCGGGCGACCAGACCGGATTGGAAGACACCGTGTGCACGAGATTCACGGGCGCGCCACCGCTCGCCGGAATCTTGTACAATCGAACACCCGCGCTGTCCTGAGCCGCGATGGCGATCCACTTTCCATCGGGCGAGAACGAGCCCGCACCGCGCACGTCGAGAGAGTCCGCGAGGATGCGACCGTTGGTCCCGTCGCCACTCGTGCAGTAGAGACGCGATCGCTCCTGTCTCCGCACCGGCGCGCACACTGTCTTGCCGTCAGGCGACACACTCGCCGCGCCGACGACCGCGCCATCACTTGCCGTCGTTATCTCGGAAGCGGTACCATCGCGCATGCGCCATAGACCGTCGGCCCCGCTTCGCGACGCGAGATAGAACAGCGTGCCGTCAGCGGCGAACCGTGGACCGCGTGCTCTCGCCGTTGGCACATCCGCGACGCGCGTGACCTGCTGTTCTTCGGATACGCCGTTCGTGACCGGAGCCGACCACAGACTCACTGTCGGATTGGACACGGTGGTCACGAGTCGGCGCGGCCGGCCTGGGACGTCCGCTGCGACCGAGACTGACAGCGTGTGTTCGACGCCTGTGGACACGCGCCGAGGGACACGCTCGTCGACGTCCAGCGAGTAGAGCCAGGGTCCGGTGCCGTCTGCGGCGGTTGTCACGTACACCAGCGTCCGATTGTCGAGTAGTGCGGGATACGCGACAGCGGCGTTGTGCACAGTCAGCCGCTCTGGTACTCCGCTGTCAACGGCAACGCGCCAGATATCCATGTCGTCCGGCGGAACACCGTGCGCGAAATACAGGTAGCGCGCATCGGGTGACCAGGTGAGGTAGTGCGAATGCTTGCCACGATTGGTCCTGAAGACTTGTCGCGGATTCTGGCCATTCCGGTCGGCGATGAAGATCGGGTCGTCGCCGCCTTCGTGATATGCGACGCGCTTTCCATCAGGTGACCACTCTGCCATCACGGCGCGATCGAGGAATGGCTTGAGAGCGCCACCCATCGTCGGCACCACAGACACGCTCGGCGTCGCCGAGATGCCGGCGGTGCGCATCCACACCTGCGTGGCGTCGCCGGAGAAGCCGACGTTGCGTACATCTTCGTTGTAGAGCTCGGGCAGCGTGCCATTCGTGAGGTTGACGAATCGGCCGCTTCCGATCTGGGTGACGTACGCGTCGAACTGGCCGGCGCTGTCGGCGAGAAACGCCACGAACTTTCCGTCGGCCGAGATGGCGGCGTCGACCTCTGAGCCGGCGAAGTCGGTGAGTCGTTCGGAGCGCGCATTCGCCAATGGGTTCTGCCACGTCTTGTTGCGTTGACCGACGTACGCCGCCACGCCGAGTATCGCCGCGCCCAGCATGAGCCATGGTGCGAGACGTCGGGGCGAGCTCGGTCGCGCATTCGACGTCGACACACGCGGTGCGCCGAGCGCCTGCAAGGCCTCGAGTATTTCGTTCGCACTCTGCGGGCGATCGTGCGCACGTTTCTCGAGACACTTCGCAATCAATGCGTCGAGCGCGGGTGGCACGTCGGAGCGATGTGTCGCGAGCGGCGCGGGAGGCTGCGTCAGGTGCGCTGCAAGGAGATCCTGCGGCGTATCGCCCCTGAAGGGACGACGACCGGCGATCATTTCGTACGCGAGCACGCCAATGGAATAGATGTCGGCGCGGTGATCGATTGTCGGATCGGACGAGATCTGCTCGGGCGGCATGTAAGCCGGCGTGCCGAGGATCGCCGCACCCGTGAGCATCGCGGATTCACCAGATGACCGGCGAGCTACTCGCGCGATGCCGAAGTCGGCGACCATCGCGTGCTCGCCGGAGAGAAGCACGTTCTCGGGCTTTATGTCGCGGTGGACGACCTCCCGCCCATGTGCATACGCGATGGCGTCGCACACGTCACGCAGGATGACGATCGTGTCCCGAATGGGGAGCTGGCCGTCGCGGTCGAGTCGCTGGCGAAGCGAAAGGCCTTCCTCGTACGGCATGACGAAATAGAGCGAGCCGTCCGCTTCGCCCGAGTCGTAGAGCGGCACGATGTGCGGATGGCGAAGGCCGGCGACGATCTCGATCTCGCGCAGGAATCGCTCGCGTCCGAGCGCTTCGGCAAGCTCGGCGCGCACGATCTTCACCGCGACGTCGCGCCCATGCTTCACGTCATGTGCCAGGAAAACGACGGCCATACCGCCCCGACCGAGTTCTTTCGCGTCCCGGTAGCGCGTCGCGAGCGACACAGGAAACGCGACGCCTCCGTCGTCGAACAGTTCAGCGAAGCGCTCCGTCGCCGGTCGATCGAGGAGTGGGTACTCTTGCTCGCACTCGGCAACCAACCGCTCGAGTCTTGATTGAAGTGCGGTGTCACCACGCGTGAGCTTCGCGATCAGCGCAGCTCTTTCGTCGGGCGCGACATCGAGGACCGCATCGATCAGTGGCTCCAGCTGTGGCCACTCGTCCTTCAACGTCATCCGTGCCTTCCAATCGGGTTGCCACAATGATCGTGCCGGAGATGCGCGTGCGCCACCAGCGTGGTGGCGAAAAGAGCAGGTCCCTCTCCTCGCTCGGGACGACAGGTGAGTGTTGTCGTCCCGCGTAAACGCGACGGAGGGACCTGCTTTTGATTCTGCTGCTGCTGACTTAGGACCAGCCCGGCTTCGTCGAC
The DNA here is from genome assembly GCA_028287345.1 of Gemmatimonadota bacterium. Lineage (GTDB taxonomy): Bacteria > Gemmatimonadota > Gemmatimonadetes > Gemmatimonadales > Gemmatimonadaceae > AG11. The sequence goes on along the minus strand of JAQBPV010000415.1, from coordinate 17,579 downwards.
ATCTGCTCTCCGCGCTCCAGCATCGACTTGAGATCGCTGAGGACCCAGATCCAGCCGCCGCCCTCGCCCGGTCCCTGCTTGTCGCCCGCGACCATCGCGGCGTGACCAGGCGTGCCGGCGAGATCGTGGATCACGCTGAGCCGGCTCACGCCGTCGCGGCCCTCCTCGATCTCGTACGTGAGCCGCGTGAACCCCTCGGCTGCCATGCTCGGATCCATGGCCATGCGCCACGTCATCACGAGCTTGCGCGGCGGATCGGCCTCGATGATTTCGCCGTCGGCGATGATCTCCGGCGTGCCGAAGGCGAGCATGCTCTCGGTGGCGTAGCCGCGATATTTGCCACCCGGCCGGAGCTCGTAGTCGTCGCGCAGACCATAGCCGAACTTCTGCGTGAACTCCGGCTTGGTGATGGCGTCCCAGATCTTCTGCGGCGACGCCTTGATGAAGATGCGATACACCTGCGTCGTGGTCCCTATGTCGGTTGGTGCGATGGTACTCATGCCGAGTCCTCCTCCAGTTGGCGCTTGAGATCAGTGAGTGCCTTGACGCGGCGCTCCGTGAATTTGTCGATCCATCGGTCGTGGACGAGCCGGATCGGGACGACATTGAGGAAGTGCAGCTTCTCTCGTCCTTCCTTCCGGCTGACTACGAGTCCCGCGTCCTCGAGGACGCGGAGGTGCTTCATGACACCGAAGCGGGTCATCTCCAACTCGGACTCGAGCTCCGTGAGCGTGCGGCCGTCACGCGCGAAGAGCTTGTCGAGGAGGAATCGCCGCGTCGGATCGGCGAGCGCCTTGAAGACGCGATCGTCGTCTGTCATGGTCCCAGTATATGTGACTAAATGGTCACCTGTCAAGTGGAACGAAAAGCAGGTCCCTCGACTTCGCTCGGGACGACAGATTGGTGCATACTGACGAGCGAGCCTCAGTCTCTCACCGAGTACCTGCATGCCGACCCTCCGAGCCCCCACTCGGCGCACCAGACTGACGACCACGTCTAACCGCCGTTCTTCGACGCACTCGCGCGTCGAGATCGCGCACAGCTCGGAGTCCGGTCGCGATTATTCGCTCGATCGGCTCATCGGCAAGGGCGGCTTCGGGGAGGTCTATCTCGCCACGCCGACGAAAGGCGGCGGCATGCCGGCGCAGGTATGCGTCAAGATCAGCGACCGCATCTCCGGCTGGGTGCGCGAAGCGTATTTCGCCGAGCTTCTCGCGCGCGAAGAGCGTGCGCTGCGCGTGTTCGATCGATTCGTCGAGGTCGAAGGCGACAGCATGCGCTACTGCCTCGCGATGGAGTACGCCGAGCATGGCGATCTGGGCTCGTGGCTGGAGAAGAAGGGTGCGCAGAATGAGCGCTACGTCCGTCGCGAGATCGCTGCACTGTGTCGCGCGCTCGACGTCCTGCACCGCGGCCAGGCGATGCATCGCGATCTCACGCCCTTCAACGTCTTCGTCTGCGAAGGCGAGAAGCTCAAGCTCGGCGACTTCGGCATCGCCACACATCAGTTGAGCCGCCGAGGCGTCACGGCCGATGCGTTCAATCTCTTTCATGTGCCGAATGAGATTGCGTGGGGCAAGGTGCGCCGGTGGCAGAAGCGCGACGACGTGTATCAGATCGGACTGCTGGCCGCGATGCTGCTCCGTGGCGACATCACGAGTCCGATGCGCAGCAAGGATGTTCGCAGCCTGCCATGCAGCGATCATCTCAAGGAAGTGATCCACTGCTGTCTCGGGATACGCGGCAAGCGCTACGAGTCCGCGAAGGAGTTGATCGACGCGCTCAGGCGTCAGCCGAAGGAGCCGAAGCTCGGACGTGTGGGCAGCCTGAAGGGAAAGCGATTGTCGTTTACGGGCTTTCTCGAGCGTCCGCGCGCGGAGGCTGTCGCTGCGGCGAGGAAGGCAGGTGCGACGGTGCAGTCGAAGCCCGGACAGACGACGGACATTCTCGTGCGCGGTCGGCCGAATGCGCTACAACTGGCGGGCAAGGATGGTGGGTCAAAGCTGATCGAGGTGCGGCGTCTCGCCGATCAAGGGATTCGGGTGACGATGATTGGGGAGAAGCAGTTCTGGAAGCTCGCCGAGACCAAGTCGCGCGCGCGGGCGAAGAAGCCTTCTCAAGCTCACTGAAATGCGAGACTCTGCACGCTCAAGGCCTGTGAAAGACACGCGATCCTCCCGCACCTGCCTCGCACTTCTCGTGGTCGCAGCGCTCTCCTGCGCGACGCACGTTCCCGCCGCTGGCAGTCACGTTGAGAAGCCGCCAGCGCGGTACCTCTTCACCTGGGCCGGCGACGAGGGCCGAGAGGACAGCGACTTCCTCGCGGTCATCGATCTCGCGCGCGACGGCGACCGCTACGGCACCATCGTCGCGACGACACCCGTTGGCGAAACAGGAGTCTGGCCGCACCACACGGAGCACGACCTCGGCGCGAGCCAGACACTCTTTGCCAACGGATTCTCGGGAAACCGCAGCTTCGTGTTCGACCTGCATGACGCGCTACATCCAAGAGTCGTCCAGCGGTTCGACGGCGTCGCGGGGCTGAGCTTTCTCCACAGCTTTACACGACTGCCCAACGGCCATGTGCTGGCGACGTTTCAGGCGCATGGTCCGGAGAACCTGAGCCCCGGCGGCATCGCGGAGATCGACGAAGCGGGACACGTTGTGCGTTCGGCATCCGCCGCCGACTCGTCGGCGGACCAGACCACGTTGCGTCCGTATAGCCTCGCCGTAGTTCCAGCGCTCGATCGTGTCGTCGTCGCGCTGACGTACATGAGTATCCCGTCGTGGCATCCGCTTCGTCCGTCGATCGCGCACGACCACAGTGGCAATCAGGTGCAAGTGTTCCGGCTCTCCGACCTCACGCTGATCAAGACGATACGCCTGCCGACGAGCGAAGCGCCCAATGAACCGCGTGTGTTGAAGGATGGCCGCACCGTACTCGTGAACACCGGTGAGTGTCGTCTCTACCATGTCACTGGGCTCGAGGGCACGAATCCACAGATGGAGCTGATCCATCAAGAGATGCCCAAAGGGTGCGCCATGCCTGTGGTGATTGGGGACTACTGGGTGCAGGCAAACGCCCCCGACCATCGCGTGTTCTCGCTCGACATCCACGACCTGAAGAATGTTCGCGCGGTGTCATCCGTATCGTTCGACGAGCGACAGCGCCCACACTGGCTCGCGACGGACGGCTCGCGCATCGTCGTCGTCAACGAACCGGCTCCAACCGCCGAGCGTCGCATGTGGATGCTTCAGGTGAATCGCGCGACGGGTGAGCTGTCGCTCGATCGCGACTTCCGCGACGCTGGTTCGAGTCGGCCGGGAATCGCATTCGATCGCCATAGCTGGCCGCATGGTGCAACGGGGAACGCAGTTCCGCACGGCACCGTGTTTGAGTGGCGATGAAACGCGGCGTATGATCGTCTTCCGGCGAAGACCGTGTTGGATGGAGAACCGAGGACCGGGTGTTGATACTGGACGACGATGCGAGGAACCATGGCTTGCCGGTGAGGCCGTAGGCAGCCACAACCGCAGTATCGGACTGGAACTTGCGCAGCGCCTTGTCATGCGCAGTCCCTCTTATCGCACCCGTTGTGTTCTGCTCGTCGTGTTTGCGCTAAGCGCGGCGGTGGCATCGTGCGGCTCCGATGCACCGACGGCTGCCACGGGGCTGCAAGGGACATATTTTCTGCGCTCCATCGATGGCAAGAGCGTCCCGTTTGACGCGTCTTCGAATTGCGGCGGGCCGTGCACTCTCGCGTCGGGCTCGCTCGAGGTGCTCGCCAACGACACCGTGTTCATTCGCCAGACCACTACTACGCCACCGTCTGGCGGGTTGCCCGGCACCGCGGGAATCGCGATTGGCCACTACATCCTTCGCCGCGTGGGCGATCGATTCGCGATGCTGCCTGGTCCGGACATTGGCTTTGGCAAGGCAGTCGATACACTGACGGTGCACGGTGATACGCTCGTCATTCGGGCAACTCCACCAGTGGCGTTTTACACCGTACGCACATACACGCGATGATTCTCGCGACTGGAGTTGCAGCCCGGATCTCGGCGGCAGGGAATCCGTCACTCGGTGCGCAACACGATCGTCGGATCCACTTGCGCGGCACGATATGCAGGAACCACGGCCGCGAGACCACCAGGAATGATCAGCGCCAATGGCACGAGCGCGTACGTGACGGGATCGTGTGGCGAAACACCGTAGAGCATCGCCTCCACGACCTTGGATAGCGCCCACGCACCTCCCAGCCCTGTGGCGATGCCGACGATCGCACTCCATGCCAGCTCTCCCATCACGAGCGACACCAGGTTTGACGACCTCGCACCGAGCGCGGCTCGGATGCCGAGCTCGCGGGCGCGCTGAGCCACGCCATAGGCGACCACGGCATAGACGCCAAGCGCCGAGAGCACGAGCGCGATGCCCGCGAAGAGCGAGATGAGCAACGTGTTCGTGCGCCGCGGTGTGACCGATGCTCCGACGACGTCCTTCATCATTCGCACGTTGTAGACGGCCTGCGTCCGATCGACGCTCCGCACGGCGGCCGTGAGCAGCGGCAAGAGCGCGTTCGACGGCAGTGTGCTTCGCGCGACGATCGCGACGTTTGCAGGCGTCTGCTGCGCGATTGGGAAGTACATCTGCGGGAGGGGATCCATGTCCAGCGACGCCTCGCGCACATCAGCCACGATGCCGATCACGGTGACGGGCTTCTCGAACGATTTGAACGTCTCCCCTATCGCGTTTCTGCCCGGCCAGACCTGCTTCGCCATCGATTCGCTCACCATGACCACGCGCGGCGCGAGGGAATCGTCGCTGGCCGCGAAGGTGCGACCCTCGAGGATCCGGATTCCGAGCGCGTCGAAATACCCGGCGGTCGCCGTCAGGTAGCGCGCCATCGTCGTGCCATTCTTTGCACCATACGTCTCGATGCTGATTGCCATTGCGCCACCGCCGCGCAAAGGGAGGTCATTCACGGCACCCGCCGCACTCATCCCTGGTGCAGCGGATATCCTGAAGAGGATGTCATTGAGGATTTGCATGCGTACCGATTGCGGCATGCTCTTGAAGCTGAGCTCGAGCGTCGCCACGTGGTCCACTCGCATACCCCGGTCGAGTCCCATGAGGTGCTCGAAACTGCGCTGCATCAGGCCTGCGGCAACGAGCAACACGATGGTGAGCGCGAGCTCGGTGGCAATGAGAATCCGACGTCCACGTCCGAGTCGTCCCGCCGTTGCACCGTGCCCACCACCGGCCTTGATGTCATCGGACGCGTTGCGTGAATTGCCTAGCGCTGGCCAGAGCCCGAACACGATGCCCGCAACGAGTGCGAGAAGCACGGCAAATGAAAGAACCCGGAGATCCAGGCGCGCCGGCGCAGCGTCAGCGAGTACGGGCGGCAAGAGCCGGCCGACGAGACCGAGTACGACGGGCGCGAGCGCAATGCCGAGGACCGCGCCCATGATTGCCAGCACGACGCTCTCTACGAGCACCTGGGCAATCAGTCGTCCGCGCGTCGCTCCGAGAACGGCGCGCAATGCCATCTCCCGACGGCGGATGCTCCCCTGCGACAGGAGAAGGTTCGCCACGTTCGCGCATGCGATCAGAAGCAGCAACACAGTGGCACCGAGCAGGATGAGCAGCGGCTTGCGCTTGTCACCAACGAGTCTCTCCTGAAACGGCAACAGCGCGCCCTGCATGCGGATGTCGGCGAGTTCGGTCGCGGCATTTTCATCACGCAGCGGTTCGCCATTCGGCGCGAACAGCGTTCGCTGCCAGCGCGCGCGCAATTGCGCGCTCGCGGTCGCGATGAACACACCGGGCGCGAGCCGCGCGATGGTCTCGCTTGGCAGGTAGCCGCGGAATGCCGCGTACGTCTCGGCCGTGGTGGGCATGCTCATTGGAATCCAGATGTCGCTTTCACGCGGGAAGGTGAACCCATCTGGCATGATGCCGACGATCCGATGCCGTTGGCCGTTGAGCGAGACCGACAGGTTGCTGATGTCTCGCTCGCCAAAATGCGCGCGCCAGAACCGAGACGAGATGATGGCCACCTTGGCTGCGCCCGGCCGTCCCTCGTCGACGGAGAAGTTGCGCCCTCGCGCGGGCAGGACGCCCAGTGTCGCGAAGAAGCCGACAGTGACGACGCCGGCGTTGACGCGTACGGGGTTGTCGTCGTCCGAGACATTGAGTCCACCCGCCGCGTACGTCGCGCTGGCCGAGAATAGCTCACTCATTCGCTCCACATCGTGCACATCGAGCATATGGAAGGCGCCTGGCTGTGCGCCGCCCCCCTCATCGGACGGCACCGCGATGTCGCGTAACCACACCAGCTCAGAGGGATGCGCGAATGGGAGTGGACGCAACATGGCTGCATCGACGGCGCTGAACATCGCTGTCGTGGCACCGATGCCGAGTGCCATCACGCCGATTACGGAGACCGCAAACCCCGGGCGTTGGCGAAGCCGGCGCACGGCAAGACGCAGATCGTTCATCGCATGTTCGAGCGATGGCAAGCCGGACGCGGCCCGCGCGTCCTCGGCGACGATCGTGCTGTTGCCGAATTGCCGATGCGCTTCGTGCTGGGCGTCAGCCGCGGTGGCTCCCGCTCGTTGGAGTTGCTCGGCGCGCAGCTCGAGGTGCATGCGCATTTCCTCCTGAAGATCGGAGGACGCGATGTCGCGTCTGAGGAAATGCCGAATGCGTCTCCACAGGGTCACGAAACTCACGTGGCAAGTCCTCCCTGCTCGTCAGGGTTCAGGATCTGCGCAATTGCGCGCGACACACGCTCCCACGCCTTGACCTCGCGCACGAGCTGTTTGCGTCCGGCCGGCGTGAGCGTGTAGTAGCGCGCTCGTCGACCCTCGTCAGTGTGGCCCCATTCGCCGGCGATCCAGTCCTGGAGAAGCATGCGCTGGAGCGCCGGGTAGAGCGAACCCTCCTCGACGTTCAGCACGCTGGAGGTCGTCCGTCGAATGCACTCGGCGATGCCGAAGCCGTGCAGCTCCTGATGCTGCGCGAGGGTGCGCAGGATGAGCATGTCGAGCGTTCCGGGGGGAATCTCCGATCTGGCCATGCGCTAACATAGATCGTCTATGTCAGGAGCGGAAGGTGGCGCACAACGTCGCCGCCACCTTCCTTGCGGACCGAGGCCGCAGCGATCTAAGGTAGCTGCAGGCAGTCCGTCAGCTCGATCGCCGTTCCCTTCTGCAGGAAGTAGTTGGTGTGATACACGGTGCCGTTGGTGCCGAAGTCGAACCGATCCTTCACGAAGTCGCCGAAGCTGGTGTCGATCTCGGACATCGAATCAACGTCGACGACGAGATCATTCGCCTTTCGCATCAACTCGTCCACGGGCTTCTCGGCGAGCCGCAGCCACCATGCTGGTGGAAACTCCGGCGTCGTGTTGGTGCGCTGCGCGAGGTCCGGATCGAAGTTCGACGTCAGCACGCAGTAGAAACTCCCTTCGGGCTGTGGTTGGCCCGCCTGTAGATCGTTGAGCTGGCGCACGAACGCGCCTGCCGGATCCATCGCCTCGAGGCCCGGCACCTTGTTGTCGTCGAGCGCCGCGACGGCGAGCGCCTTCACGAACGCACCGACGCCTCGGATCGCCTCGCCGAGGATCTTCGCACCAGCCAAGGTGCCCGTGAGCAAGCCGACCGCCTTCGACGCACCAGCCGCAAGGTTGGTGTAGCGATCGATCATCCGATCCCAGTTCTTGCGCCGAGCGAGCTCGGTGCCGGCGTTCGTGCAGGCGACGAAGACGGCGCGGTTGAGCGTATACTGGAAGTTCGACACAGGCAGCGCAGCTTCGACGAGCGAGCGAAACACGAGACCGCCGCGCGAGTGCGACACGGCGCTGAGCACGGGCGGCTTCGGCCACTTCTGTCGCTCGAGACGAGCGAGCAGGTCGGTGGCGTTCTGCATCGGCGTCGCGCTGAGTGTCTTGTGGTCGAATCCAATCACGGCGTCGTACTTGTTGAGCGCCGCCCTGAGTACGGCCTTGCCATGCGCCGTTTGCGACAGTGCGCCGAATGCGCCCATCGTGCTGCTGAACGTGCCGTGCACCCAGAGGAGCACATTCGCCGGCCTATCCTTTGGTAGATCGAGTTGCTCCGAGTCGTCCATCAGGCGCCACTTGGTGCAGTCGACGTCCTCGATCTTCACCATGCCTGTGCGGACGTTGCGCTCCATGTGATCGATGATCGGCCCGACGATCTTTCCCGCGACGAAGCGAAACACGCGCGCCGTCACCTGACCCACGATGGTGTGGGCGATGAACGATCCGAGTCCGCGTTTGCGACCTGCGATGGCTGACTTTGCACTCGCGGGAGTGGGAGCAGGAACAGGTGCTGGCGGAAGTGTGAGTGCGAAGCGCTTGACCCGACGACGCGTGGTGCCCTTGGCAGGCCGACGACCTGCCGGAGCGCGCTGACGCAGCATTGCATGACGCGCCGCCGGTGGCGTGACGTCTTCACCCTGCACATGCCACGAGAAGACTCCGTCCTCCTCGAGCAGAATGAGCGCATCTTCGCCATCGGCGAGCGCGACGTTCAGCGTGAGCGCCGCGCGATCATCGCCGACTGGCGCAGCGGCGCGCTTGAGTCCGCGCGCTCGTTTTGCCTTGGGAGCCGGCGCCGCCGGCTCGCGGATGAACGTGATCTCCTTTGCCAGCTCGAGGTCCTGGCCGGCCAGGCTCTTCGCCAGCGACGCGCCGACATCCGGCGCAACTGGCGCACGCTTCGCACCGCGTGGTCCCGCTTTCAGCCCGCGTGCTCGAGGTGCAGCAGCGGGAGCTGGGCGCAATCCCCTCAGCTCGACGACCGTGACGTCGTCCGGCGATGATCTTGGCATGTCAATCTCTCCCGCGTGAGCGGTTGTTGGTTACTTCTTCGCCGTCTTCCTGCGGAGGATTGGACGCTTCTTCGCGGCCGGCTTCTTCTTCGCAGCGGGCTTCTTCTTCGCAGCGGCCTTCCTCTTTGCCACCGGCTTCTCCTTTGCCGGCGTATCATTCGTGCCGCGCAGCTTCTTTGGATAGAGCTTCGCCGCGAAATCGTAGTCGCTCTTGTCGATGTCCAGGCCGCCGATGATGGGCTTGCCATTCTTCGTGATCGACCCTTCGATCTCGTAGCACATGATCGAATTCGGATCGGCGTGCAGCGTGCCGCGCAGCGAACGGTCCTCGATCGGCGTCAACACCTGCTCGCGCACCTCCGCCGGGCTCCATCCCTGGTCGTCGCGATAGAACGCAATCGCCTTCTGCACGTCGATCAGCTTCACCAGCTCGCGGCGCATGTGCTCGTGCTCGAAGCCGAGGGTGTGACCGGTCTCATGGCGTACGACGCGATGGTACTCCGAGTCCGGCGTGCTCATCGAGAACGCTTCCAGGTTCATCGTCGGCTGGTCGGCGTCGATCTCCCGAATCTGCGTGCCGACGTACGACCAATAGCCATCGTTCACCGGGTCGTTCGCAATGCGCGCGATGCGCACGTCGGGACTCGTATTCGACAGCGAAAACTTCACGTTCGCGGTCTTGTTCCACGCATTCATGTGCAGGAGGATCTTCTTCCGGAGCGCCATTGGCGGATTGTCGAGGAATCCGACACTCAGGTGCACACCAGCAGGTCCCCAATACTTCGCGATCAGCACGGCCAGATGCATGTGGGTCGGCGCGAAGCCGGGTATCAGCGAGGCCAGTCGCTCCACAGGCGCGTGATTCATCGGGTTGATCTCGACGGCCCGGCGGGCGGCATGAATGAGCTTGTCCTGCGGCAAGTGCTTGGGCCGACACGTGATGATACGTGCCCTCGCTACGGCTTTGGCGGCCATTGCATGTTCTCCAGTTGGCGGTGGAACTACATGACTCTTGTCGTGCGAGCGAAGGGCGGGACCCGCTCTTCCTGGACCTACGTCTTTACCTCGATCGGCTTGATCGCCCGACCACTCGGTGACAGGTGCGTGCTCGTGAGCTCCGAGTCCCGCTGCAACGCCTTCAACAGCGCGAGACGCGGTACCTCGTTGCCCGTGCGCTTCTGACCGTGACGGTTGGGCAGCGTCGACATCACGCTTCGCAGACGACGATCGCCCGGCGCGGCGCTGCGATTCCCGAAAAGATTCCAGAGCGACTTCGGCGTCGCACTCAGGCTGCCGTGATGGCCCACCTTGTACAGCGCGACATTCGCCAACCGCTTCCGCACCGATTCCTTCCGCAGCGCATACGCCCAGCTCTCGATCTGTGCGTCGCCGGGAAAGAGCAGCGCGACCTCACCGACCTCGAACAGCAGGATCACGCTCGTGTTGTTGAGCTCCTTGTCCATCGTGCGAACGAGTCCCTTCAACTCGTCGGCTCGTGCACGCTGCAACTTCGGAATCAGCCACCGCGCCCACGGCGGCGCATTCTCGGCGCCGAGTTGCGGCGCGTTGGGAAACAACGGTTCGAAGCCGCGAGGGCCAGTGAGGTTCTTCGCGAGATTCGCCCTGAAGCTCCAGAAGTTGTTCGTCTCCTCCGTGCGATGCTTCCGCAGCGCGCCTACCTGCGCGAGCGTCGGCGGTCCAAGCACCGTGACGCGCACACCGGGCAGCAGCGCTTCGAGACCACTCTTGTCGCCATACCGCACATAGCGCGTCTTCGGCGCCATCGTCCGCAGGTTCCGTTCGGCCGACGCATTCGGGATGTTGGTTTCGCCGAGGAAGCGGAGCTCGCGCCCATTGGTCCTCATGCCGAGTTGCGTGAGCTGTTCCGCCTCGTGCACGACGGCGGCAGCGACGGCATGGATATCGGAGAGACGGTTCGCGAACGCCTTGTGTGCCTGGCTCGCGCTGCCACTGACGATCCGCTTGGCGAGCGCGGGATCTTCCGTCCATGGCTGCACGACCAACTTCGGTTGAAGCGAACGAATGATGTCGCCAGACGCCGTGCCGTCGCCTGTCGTGAAACCGGAGATGTGATCGGCGTGGCGATGCGTGGCGATGACCGCCTCGAGACTACCACCGCAAGTCGCAGCAATCTCCGCGGCGACGTTGTCGAGAAAAGTCGGTTTTGCACCACGCGGACTGCTCGTGGAGCCAAAGTCGATGAGGATGAACTTCGACGACTTGGCGTAGACGAACTCCACGAGGAAGCAGTCGCCGAAGCCGACCTGATATGGATGGACGCGCACCGCGCTCGGCTTGCGGCCGGTTGCTCTCTTCTTGACTACCATCGCTCGGCCTGGAACTCGGAGCGGTCGATTGCGCGGTCGCGATGCATGGCGGCGATGGACGATCGCGCGCGAACTCCGGGATCGAAGGCGCCGACGTTCCAGAGATACTGCAACCGCTCCGATTGCCGATTCGCACTCAGCAGGCGGTTGTGGATGTAGTACTTCAACTCACCGCGCTCGTCGAAGATCAACGTGCCGCCGCCGAACAGCGTCACCGGCATCTCGTCCGGCATTCCTGTCGGACGCGCGATGGAGAACTGTCCGAGCTCGCTCGCCTCGAGCTTGATCTGCTGCGTGAAGCTGATCACCGTCTCCCGCAGGATGAAGCCATCCTCGCCGCGACGAAGGCAAGGACGCACGCTCTCGATGTTCGTGTACGCGCCCTGGGCCAGAGCGAGAAGCGTCCGATTGCGCCAGAGGAACCTGAATGCCTCCGTCTCGTCGTACTGCAGCACGGAGAAGTGCACTTCGCGATAGTCAGGATGCGCCGAGGGTCCGCACCACAGCCCTGGTTCGACGGACGATTGCGTCGACGCGGGCTTGATGCCGAAGTCGGCGAACGCCTTGCGCACGATGTCGCGCAGCGGCCGCATCTGCTCGCCGGGGAAGAGCTCGTAGTGCGACGTCAGCAGTGCGCTCAACACGTCGGAGAATCCGACGTGCACCGGCGGCAGATAGTCGATGCAGCGGATGATCGACGTGAGCAAGCTGTCCGCTACGGCAGCGCCATCCTCGGCCACGCGCGAGCGATCGAGAAAGCCGGGTTGCACTTCGCCGAGTGTCTGGAGCCGATGACTCCAGAGCAGGGTGAAGGTGTGGAGACCGCAGGCGACGAGAATCTCACCGCGACGGTGCGGCTCGCTGAAGTCCGGATCGTCGCGCCACTTCTTGTTCGGCGAGAGAGTGGCCGAGTGACGAAGTGCTTCGCCGCGGATGCCGGAGAGCTCCTGCCCCATCTGCTTCGCGAGACCGAGCAGCGCAGAGTCGCGCAGCCATGTGGGATCGAGCACTTCATTCGACAGCAGACGGTTCTGCTTCTTTCCGCCGCGCGGGGCTTTTTTCGTGGTGCCGAGCATGAGCATCGCTTCGACGACTTCCTGGAGGGCGAACACCGAGAAGATGGCGATGAAGTCGGCGAACGCTTCGTGAAATGCCGCTTGGTCGGGTGACGACGGCATGAGCAGTCCGGGACGCAGCCCATCGAGCAGTGCATGCGAGACTTCGTGAGCCACGACGTCGTGTGCGAGGCTCGAGAGTACCGGCCTGCCTTGGCCATTCCGGAAGTAGCCGAACAGCACCGCCTCGTGCTCGCGTGCGTAGAAGGCGTTCGGCTCGGCGAATGCGTGCGGACAGAGCTTGAGGTGGGGGCTGTTGAAACCCCAGGGCAGGCGTCTTCCGAGTGCCGCCTCGAAGCGCGCGAGAGTGCGAGACGCGACCGCGTAGACTTGCTGCTGATGGAATTGCGGGCTGTTGAGCAGCTCGGTATCCGTTGCGTCGAGGAACGGATCGACGGGGGATCCGTTCACGCCGTCGCCGATGTCGAGCGGTGCGTAGAGCGTGTTCGACGTGGCGTCGTAGTCGAGCACGTGGATGCGCTCGCCCCACGGGCCCGGCTCCGTGGCATCGTACGGAACGGGGACGATCGCTCTCAAGATGCGACCGTTCACCCGAATGGAAGGATCCTGCGCGATGATCGTGAGCAGACGGCGTCGCTGCGCCGTCATCAGTTCGGATCCGGAGCGCGTCATCGAGCCGAGTTCGCGGGGGGGCCGTCGACTACGTCTTGGGAGCTACAAACGTAGTGCGGCCCTGTGCGCGTGCAACATCTGATTTATGAGAGAATGTTTACCACGGGGCGCTCGCTCCTCGCTTATGGCAAGTGCCGCTTCAGCGAGGATCCACCACGAACTCCCTCTCTCGATACTCGAACCAATCGAAATCCGCCGGCAACGCCGCGCCTGATGTGTCCTGACACGCCATCCCGACGAACGCTCCCGTGAAGTTCGGCGCACCCGGCGCGCTCGCTTCATCGGAGAGGATGCTCGCGTCGAACTGCTGCGGAATCCACTGCCAGTTGTCGCCGCCGGTCCGATAGCCGAAGTACAACCGCTCGAAATCGACCTCGACCCTCAGCTCGATCCGCGACCCGCTCGGCAACGGGATGGGCGCAGTGAACGAATCTGCCTGCACCTGATCCGGCAGCGACGACATCACACGGAGATGCCGGCCGATCGCGTCGTCATGAGAGACGTAGAGATAGTGGAACTTCGCACTGTTGTAGTAGCAGACGAGACCCGCCATCTGCTGAAAGTGCTGCGGCTCGAAGTCCATCGCCGTCTTCGCGCCGAAGCAGTGCGACTGTTGACGCCGCGCGACGAGCGACTGGTGAAAGTGACTGCCAATCGACTCTCGGCCATAGAGACGCAGATGGCCGGGACTATCCTCGAGGCTGAACAGCAGCTCGGGATACGGCGTGCGCAGCCACTGGAAGTCGATCGGAAGCTGCGTGCTCACGAACTCCTCGCGCGCTGACGGCGGCGCGAACACGTAGCGCTTGAGCGCGGGCGCGGGAACTTCGGTCTGCGGAATGCCCTGCCCATCCGTCGTCCGCAACCAGCCGTCATCCGACCAGACCATCGGCTGAATAGCTGTCTCGCGGCCGAGTGTGCAGCGTCCGCGATTCTTCAGCGGACGTCCACAGAGGTAAACCATGTACGTGTCGCCACTCTGGGTATCCACGAGGTCGGCGTGACCAGCGCGCTGCAGCTCGACGTCGGGACGATTGCGAGCGGTGAGGATGTACGTGTCCGGATGCAGCTCGTATGGTCCAAGCAAGTCGCGCGACCGCGCCATCGTGACAGCGTGCCCCCAGCCAGTGCCGCCTTCTGCCGTGATCAGATAGTAGTAGCCGTCCCTCTTGTAGAGATGCGGCGCCTCCGTGAAGCCGATCGACGTGCCCTTGAAGATGTTCGTCCGCTCACCGATCAGCCGTTGTTCTGCCGCCGAGTATTCCTGGAGGACGATGCCGGCGAAGCTGTTCGCGCCGGGCCGGTGATCCCACAACATGTTGACGAGATATTTGCGGCCGTCGTCGTCATGAAAGAGCGATGGATCGAAGCCGCTGCTGTTGAGATAGATCGGGTCCGACCACGGTCCTTCGATATCTGAGCTGGTGGCCAGGTAATTATGGACGTCACGGAGTGTCGCCCCACCGGCTCCGGCCTGTGCCGCTCGGCCATAGCGTTTGACATCTGTATAGATCAGATGGAACAGACCGTCGGCGAACGTGAGACAAGGCGCCCAGATGCCACACGAATCGGGATCGCCGCGCATGTCGAGCTGGCTCGCGCGTGTGAGTGGCCGAGTGAGCAGGCGCCAGTTCACGAGATCGCGCGAGTGGTGGATCTGCACGCCCGGATACCACTCGAACGTGGATGTCGCGATGTAGAAGTCGTCCGCGACGCGGACGATGGACGGATCGGGATTGAATCCCGGAAGGATGGGGTTCCGGATGTTCACGGCTGTCTCTCTCGAACGACGGTCCACAACACCACTGCGCCGACGACGTCGAGCAGAGGCAGCATGATGAAGAATGGGGTGTAGCCGATGGTCGTCACCAGACCTCCGATGAGCAGCGACGAGATGAGCAGGCCGGCGTTGCCGCAGGTACCCGCCATGCCGGCGACAGTGGCCACCTCGTTCCTCTTGAAGAGGTCTGACGACATCGTGATTACGGTGACCGATAGCGTCTGATGCGCGAAGCCACCGAGGCTGATGAGGGCAATCGCGACGTACGGACTGTGCACGAACCCGACGAACCCGACGCCGAGCATGAGCGTCGCGCCCACGGTGAATGCGGTACGTCGAGCGTTGATCAGGGTGATGCCGCGCTTCTGCAGCTGGATCACGAGTAGCCCACCGAACAGGCTCCCGAAATCAGCGGCGAGAAATGGCATCCACGCGAAGAGCGCGATCTGCTTGAGATCGAAGCCTCGAACAGTCGTGAGGTACAGCGGCACCCAGAAGGTGAGCGTGCCCCACGTGGGATCGGCGAGAAAGCGCGGGAGTGCAATGCCCCAGAAGTTGCGCGTTCTGAGGATCTTCAGAAACGATGGACGACTTCCGTCGCCCTGAAGCTGCACTTCCTGCCCAGCGATGATGTACTCGCGCTCTTCTTCGGAGAGCAGCGGATGTTTTTCCGGCGACTCGTATAGCCAGAGCCACAGCACGACCCACACGAGCCCGAGCGCGCCCGTGATGACGAATGCGAACTGCCAGTTGTGGGTGAGGATTGCCCAGACGACAAGTGGTGGCGCGATCATCGAACCGGCCGATGCGCCGAGGTTGAACACGCCGCCGGCGAGTCCCCGCTCCTTCGCAGGGAACCACTCGGCGGTCGCCTTCATGCCCGCAGGGTTGGCCGACCCCTCGGCAAGTCCGAGAAAGCCGCGGAGCCACGCGAGCGCTTGCCAGCTGTGCGCGAGTCCATGCGCCATGCTGATGGCCGACCACGCGATGGCGAAGATGGCGAAACCGCGCTTGAGACCGAGGACGTCCAGCACGTAGCCGCAGAGCGGCTGGAGCATGATGGCGCCCTGGAAGGCGCCGAGGATCCACGAGTATTCCTGCGTGGTGATGTGGAGGTCTTTGAGCACCGTCGGAGCGGCAACGGCGAGCGTGCTGCGCGTGAGGTAGTTGATGATCGCGCCCAGCATGATGAGCCCGATCATCCACCACCGGACGCCCTTCACCTTGCGGAAGCCCATTCGTGCGGGAGGATTGAGTGGGTGACGACAGCATTCGCCGGACAAGTATGACCTACAGGGCGCTGGCGCGCGCGGTGGCTGCACTGCATGTGGCGTTCGTGCTGTTCGTGGTGCTGGGGAGCCTGCTCGTGCTCCGCTGGCCTGGTTTGTTGTGGCTGCACTTGCTCGCGGTGCTGTGGGCCGCGGCGACTTTGGCCTTCGATCTGGGATGTCCGCTCACGCCATTGGAGAAGTCATTCTGGCGGCAGGGCGGGCGGGAGCCGTATCCAGAGGGGTTCCTTCAACATCACGTTCTGCGGACGCTGGCTTCCCCCGAGCATTCGCGCCGCAATCATGTCGCGATCGGCGTTGGAGTACTGGTGCTGAATGTCGTTGTGTACTTCATCTTGTTCTCGTCGCGAGCGTAGCGACATGTCATCCCGCACGAGCGATAGCGAGTCGGGATCTTCTCGCACAGGAGCCCAGCGGTGACGAAATTCTCTCGCGTCCTCTCATTCATTCTCGCTCTCGCGATCTCGCTCGCGCCGGCGGCACACGCGCAGACACCGACTGAGGTGTCGCCAGAGCGCATGGCGGCTCGCGCGTGGTATCAGGACGCGAAGTTCGGGATGTTCATCCACTGGGGTGTCTACAGCCAGCTCGCGCAGGGTGAGTGGGTGATGCAACAGCGGGCCATTCCGGTGGACAGCTACGAGTGGCTCGCGTCCGCGTTCAATCCCGTGAAGTTCAATGCGCAGGAATGGGTGGCCACGGCGAAGGCCGCCGGCGTGAAGTACATCACCATCACCTCACGCCACCACGACGGCTTCTCGATGTTCGCGACGAAGGCGACGCGGTACAACATCGTCGACTTCACGCCGTTCAAGCGCGATCCGTTGAAGGAGCTCGCCGACGAATGCCAGAAGCAGGGGATCAAGCTGTTCTTCTACTATTCGCAGCTCGACTGGCATCATCCTGACTTCTGGCCGCGTGGCGGGACTGGCCTCGCGACTGGGCGGCCCGACTCCGGCGACTGGAACAAGTACCTCGACTTCATGGACGCGCAGCTCGAGGAGCTGCTGACCCGCTATGGTCCCATCGGTGGCATCTGGTTCGATGGCATGTGGGACAAGCCCAACGCGGACTGGCGACTGCAGCGCACCTATAGCCTGATCCATCGGCTGCAGCCGGGCACGTTGATCGTCCCGAATCATCACAAGGCACCGTTGCCGGGCGAGGATGTGCAGACGTTCGAGCAGGACCTTCCCGGTGCGAACACGGCGGGGTTCAACACGAAGGAGATCGGTGCGCTGCCGCTCGAGTCGTCGTTGACGATGAACGGCTCGTGGGGGTTCAACATCACGGACAGGAAGTGGAAGTCGACGCGCGAGCTGATCGGCTTTCTCGTTCGCGCCGCTGGGAACGACGCGAATCTTCTGTTGAACATTGGCCCTCGGCCGGATGGCACCATTCAGCCCGAAGCGGCGGAGCGGCTGCGTGCGGTTGGCGATTGGCTGCGGACGTATGGGACGTCCGTCTATGGAACGCGTGGTGGGCCCGTACCGCCGCGCGAGTGGGGCGTGACCACTCGGCGCGGGGATACGGTGTTCGTGCATGTGCTCAATT
>JAQBPV010000391.1 GCA_028287345.1 Gemmatimonadota bacterium | reverse complement strand
AGCTTATTTCAGGAATGATCTCTCTCCGCAACATTGAAAAGAGTTTTCCGATCCCGGGCGGCCGCAGTTACGTCCTCCGTCGAATCACCCTCGATATCGCGAAGGGCGAGTTCGTCACCGTCATGGGGCCCTCGGGGGCCGGCAAGAGCACGATGCTCAGCATCGTCGGCATGCTCGACGGCGCATGGACGGGCGAATACTTCCTCGACGACAACCCCGTCCACTCGATCGACCAGAAGCGCCGTGCCGCGCTGCATAGGTCACTGATCGGATTCGTCTTCCAGCAGTACCACCTGATCGACGATCTCACCGTCGCCGAGAATCTCGATATTCCGCTGTCGTATCGGGATATGAAGAAAGCGGATCGGCAGGCGCTCGTCGCGGACACACTCGATCGGTTCGGGATGGTCGCGAAGAAGGATCTCTACCCGAGCCAGTTGAGTGGCGGACAACAGCAGCTCGTCGGAGTCGCGCGCGCCGTGATCCACAGCCCGAAGCTCCTTCTCGCCGACGAGCCCACCGGCAACCTGCACTCGGCGCAGGGCCGCGAGATCATGGAGATGTTCTCGCGCCTCAACAAAGAGGGCACTACGATCATCCAGGTGACGCACTCGGAGCAGAACGCCACATATGGTAATCGCGTGATCAACCTGAAAGACGGATGGCTGGAGTAGCGAGCCGGATCCTCGTCGCGGACGACGACGCGGATGTCCTCGAGGCGCTGCGGCTGCTCCTCAAGAGCGAAGGCTATCAGATCGAGACGGCGACCTCGCCATCCGCGGTCATCGCCGCCGTCACCGCACGGGACTTCGACGCGCTGTTGATGGACATGAACTACACGCGCGACACCACCGGCGGCTCCGAAGGCGCTGATCTTCTCACGCAGCTCCAGCAGATCGACAACACGCTGCCGGTCGTGGTGATGACGGCATGGGGCAGCATCGAGGGCGCGATCGAGTCGCTGCGGCGCGGCGCGCGCGACTACATCGAGAAGCCGTACGACAACACTCGGCTTCTTCGCACGCTCCATACACAAATAGACCTCGGCAAAGCCGTGCGTCGTGGCCAGCGCCTGGAGAGCGAAAACCAGTCGCTGCGGCCGGCGGGTGCGCCGCGTCTCATCGCGACGTCGCACGCGATGCAGGAGCCACTGCGACTCATGGAGCGCATCGGCCCATCGGACGCCAGCGCACTCATCACCGGTGAGCACGGCACCGGCAAGGATGTCGTCGCGCACTGGCTGCATGCGGCGTCCTCGCGCAGCGGACGACGCATGGTCACGGTGGATCTCGGCGGGCTCGCCGACGGGGTGTTCGAGAGTGAGCTGTTCGGCCACACCAAGGGAGCATTCACCGATGCGAAGACCGATCGTGTCGGTCGGTTCGAGCTCGCCGATGGCAGCACGCTCTTCCTCGACGAAGTCGCGAATCTGTCGATGGCGCAGCAGGCGAAGCTGCTGCGCGTGCTGCAGACGGGGGAGTTCGAGCGCGTCGGCTCGTCGAAGACGCGCCACGTGAACGCACGCATTCTCGCAGCGACGAACACCGACCTCCGCGCCGCCGTAGCCGCGGGCAAGTTTCGCGAGGATCTCTTCTTCCGCCTGAACACCGTCGAGATCCACTTGCCGCCACTCCGTGCGCGGCGCGAAGACATTCCAGAGCTCGCCGCGCATTTCCTGCGGCTGTTCGCATCGCGCTACCATCGGCCACTCGCCGCATTCGGCGCAGATGCCATGCAAGCGTTGATGACGTACACGTGGCCCGGCAATGTCCGCGAGCTCGCGCACACGATCGAGCGCGCGACCCTGCTCGCCGAAGGCGACACGATTCACGCGAACGATCTGACGTTCCGCGCCGCGGGCGATGGCGCACCGCGTCTCGACGAGATGAGCCTCGAGGACGTAGAGCGCGTGCTGATCACCAAAGCGCTCGCGCGCTTCGATGGCAACGTGAGCGCCGCGGCTGAAGCACTGGGACTCTCACGCAGCGCCCTCTATCGGCGGCTCCAGCGTCACGGGCTTTCCAGCTAGCCATCATGGCGACGCACGAACGGAAGGTGACTTTGACCGCGCTTGTCGCGGGCCTTCCGTCCGTCGCCATCGCCGTCTACCTGCTGCTCGATACGAAGCTCGTGCCGAGCACGAGATGGACGATCATCGTCGTGATGGTGGCGTGGTGGCTGTGGTGGATTTGGGCGCTACAGGAACGCGTCGTGCGCCCCCTGCAGACGCTCGCCAACATGCTCGCCGCCATTCGCGAACAGGACTACTCGCACCGGGCGCGCAGACCCAACGCCGGTGACGCGCTCGGTCTCGCGATGATGGAGATCAACGGTTTGATGACCGATCTCCGCGAGCGTCGCCTCGGCGCACTCGAGGCGACCGCGTTGCTGCGACGTGTGATGACGGAGATCGACGTCGCCGTGCTGGCGTTCGACGAGGGCGGCGCGCTGCGGCTCGCCAATGCTGCGGGCGAGCGATTGCTCGAGCGTCCAGCGGAACAGCTGCTCGGTCGTCGCGCCGTGGAGCTCGGCCTCGCGGCGACCCTCGAGGGCGACACGCCACGCGTCGTCGAGCTTGCGCTCGGTGGCAGGCGCGTCAGGTGGGAACTGAGGCGCGGCAGTTTTCGTCAGGGAGGACAGCCGCATCAATTCGTCGTGCTCGCCGACGTGAGCCGAGCGTTGCGCGAGGAAGAACGCGTTGCGTGGCAGCGCATCATCCGTGTGCTCGGCCACGAGATCAACAATTCGCTGACACCAATTCATTCGTTGGCGGATCGCCTGCAGGTCTTGCTCGATCGCTCGCCACCGGACGGCGAGCTGCGTGAGGACCTGCAGCGCGGTCTCGGCGTCATCGCGAATCGGTCTGCAGGGTTGGTACGCTTCCTCGGTGCGTATGCGCAGCTCGCCAAGCTGCCGCCGCCGAGGCTGGCTGCTGTAACAGTGCGGGTGTGGGTGGAGCGGGTGGTGCGGTTGGAGTCGCGCCTCGCGGTGGACATTCAGCCCGGACCCGACGTCACCATCGACGCCGATGGCGATCAACTCGATCAGATGTTGATCAACCTCGTGACGAATGCGGTCGACTCGGCGCTGACGTTGAATGGTGGAGTGCGCGTGCGATGGCGCAGCGATGAGGGCGTGTTCAGCCTCGAGGTCGAGGATGATGGGCCAGGGCTTCCGGCGTCGACGAACCTGTTCGTCCCCTTCTTCACGACGAAGCCGGGCGGCACGGGCATCGGGCTCGTCTTCTCGCGGCAGATCGCGGAGTCGCACGGGGGTGTGCTGACGGTGGAAAACAGGCGTGATGCGCGGGGCTGTGTCGCACGATTCGAGCTTGCCAAAGCGTGAACCAACTTTGCCTCTCATCCCGCTGTCCAATGCGGGATGCTCAACGGATGCTGACGGTGATGCGGCGATGGAGAGACCTTCCACCGCAGGGCAACGTGTTGCGGCGCATTCTTGGCCAGGCTGGCGGCTTGGTGGTAGCGGGACTCGTGATCGGGTTGCCGCTTTCCTGGATGGCGGCGCACGCCATCCGCGGTTTCCTTTTCGACGTGGGGACATCGGACCCGGTAGATCCGGCCATCGCACTTCGAGTGGGGTGACGACGGTTTAAAGAACAGGTCCTGCTCTTCTGAACTAAACGTCCGCGCGCGCTCTGGCATCCGAGGTACATGCCACTTCTTCGCTCCCTGTCCCGCGCTCCGGGATTCTCGGTCGCCGTGGTGACAATGCTTGCCACCGGCACCGCGGCCTTGACCACCACGTTCGCGCTCGTGGATGCCGCACTCTTCCGCGAGCCACCCTTCGAGCGCGCTGGCGAGATCGTACTCCTCAACATGACGCGCACCGGACGCGACGGCGAAACGCGCACGGAGGGTTTTTCGTGGCGTCGGGCGCGTCTGTTGTCCGAGCGGGCCACGTCATTCGAGTCGGCGGCCAACTATACATCGCCGTCGCTGACACTCACCGGCCTCGGCGCGCCCGAGAGCGTTCGTGGCGAGCTCGTGGCGCCGTCGTATTTCCGCGTGCTGCGCGGCCGAGCGGCGATGGGCCGATTCTTTCTTCCTGACGAAGACGGCGCGACGGGCGCACATCCCATCGCAGTGCTCGGACACGAGCTTTGGATGAACTACTTCGCCGGAGATTCGTCGATCGTCGGTCGTGACGTACGCGTCAACGGTACGAACCTCACCGTCATTGGCATCGCGGAGCCGGGCTTTCGCGGCGTCAGCGGCCGAGCGCAGTACTGGATTCCGTCGACGATGGCACCCGTGCTGTCGTACGCAGAGTACCTCACGACGAATCAGAACTTCATCAGCTTGGTGGCGCGTCTCAAGCCCGGCGTGAGCATCGAGGCGGCGCGCGCGGAGCTCGCAGTCCTGGGGAAGCAGGTAGACGCCGAGATTCCGAGCAAC
Source organism: Gemmatimonadota bacterium (assembly GCA_028287345.1). Classification (GTDB taxonomy): domain Bacteria; phylum Gemmatimonadota; class Gemmatimonadetes; order Gemmatimonadales; family Gemmatimonadaceae; genus AG11. The sequence continues at coordinate 7,048 of JAQBPV010000391.1, read as the reverse complement.
ACGCAGAATCGCGACGACGTCATGAGCGCGACGGCGACGTCGTTGAACGCAGCGCGCACCGACCCCGCGACGCGAAAATCCATCCTCATCCTTCTCGGTGCGGTGGCGCTGCTGCATCTGCTTGCCTGTGCGAACGCGGCGAACCTTCTACTTGGACGCGCCGCCACTCGCCGACACGAGACCGCAGTGCGTATCGCACTCGGCGCAGGTGGAGCGCGGCTGTTCGGGTTCGTCGTTGGTGAGGGGCTGATTCTTGGATTCGTCTCCGGCGTGCTCGGCGTGATCATCGCGGCGTGGGCGAGCCGGGTGATCAATGTGCCGGTCGATCTCTGGGGCCCGCGCAATGCGTACGGTTCGATCGGAAGGTTCGATCAGCCGTCGTTCGGTTGGCATGTGGTGCTCTTCGCCATTTTGCTCACTATCGTCACAACGCTCATCATGGGTCTCGTGCCCGCAGCGAGCGCCGTTCGAAGCGACATGCTCATGAATCTCCGCGCGGGATCGCGGAGTGTTGCACAGGGCGCCGGCCTTCGACGTCTTTCGCTGCGTGGTGTCGTCGTCGCGCTGGAGGCGGCGCTGGCAGTGCTGCTCCTGGTCTGTGGTGGACTCATGATCACAAGCTTCGCGCGGATGCGGAGCACCGACCTCGGCGTCGAGCCGACGCGCGTGCTGACGTTCATGGCGATGCCATCCGAGATCCGTGTGCCAACGGGCACGGCGCCGGCATATCTGTCGAGACTTCTCGGCACCATCACGCAGGTTCCCGGGGTGATATCGGCCAGCGTCGACGGCGGAGCACCGGTAACCGGAACGGCTCGTGGTGTCGTGCACATCGTCGGTCAGCCTGTGCTTCCCGACGCAGAGGCGCCGCCCGTCAATCGTCATTACATCGGCCCGGATCACTTCAAGACGCTCGGGATGCGCGTCGTCGATGGGCGCACATTCACGGATGGCGACGTCGCTGGCCGGCCGCTCGTGGCGATTGCGAGCGAGGCCGCGGTCAGGAGGTTCTGGCCGAACGAGAGTCCGCTTGGCAAGCGCGTGTGGTTCAACAGCAGCGGCACGTGGGCGAACGCCGACTCGAGTGCCGAAATCGTCGGCGTGGTGAACGATGTCGTGCACGCACCGTTGGACCAGCGGCCCAACAAGATCGAGTTCTACACGCCATATGCGCAGTTCACCTACGCGTGGCGGGTGTTCTTCGTCCGCACCACGGGAGATCCGATGGCGACGTTCCCTGCAGTGCGAAAGGCCGTTGCCAGCGTGGAGCCCGACCTGGCGCTGACGGAGGTGATGCCGCTGAGCGACGTGATTGGCGGTTCGTGGGCACGGCACCGCTTCGACGCGTGGCTATTCGGAGCATTCTCGATCGTCGCACTGCTGCTCGCGTCGGCGGGCATCTTTGCCGTCGTCGCGTACTCCGTGTCGATGCGGACGCGCGAGATGGGCATTCGGCTCGCGCTCGGCGCTCAGCCGTGGAAGATCGTGCAACTCGTCGTGACCGAAGGCATGACGCTTCCCCTGATTGGACTGGCCATCGGCGTCGTTGCGGCGCTCGCAGCAACGCGACTTCTGCAGGCGTCGCTCTACGGTATCACACCGACGGATCCCGTCGTCTTCGCGGCAAGCGTCGGGATGCTGATCGCAGTGTCGGCGGCGGCGTGCCTTGTGCCGGCGCGTCGGGCGACGCGCGTGAATCCCATGGAGGCACTGCGCGCGGAGTAGCAGTAACTTTGGTCGCATGATTCGACACATCATGCGACTCGGCGTTGCCGTCGCGGCTCTATCACTGGTGGCGGCGTCGGTGCTCGGCGCGCAATCGCCAGCTGCGGCGCCGCTCACCGCGGCGCAGCGACGCGCGGCGCTGCTCGATCCGACGAAATCGGTCTGGTCGGCACGCGCGCCCGCGACGGTGACGGCCGATATCGAGACGACACGCGGCACCATTACCATCGAGCTCGTTCGCGAGTGGGCGCCGGCCGGTGTCGACCGCTTTTACAACCTCGCGCGCGCCGGCTACTACGATGATTCGCGCTTCTATCGCGTGATCTACGGATACATCGCGCAGTTCGGCATCGCGGGCGATCCACGCGTCGCCGACATCTGGGGCAGGCGGAAGATTCCCGCCGACAAGGTGCGCGAGCACAACGTGCGCGGCACCTTGTCGTATGCGCAGTTCAAGCCGACGGATCGCACGACGAACGTCTTCATCAACCTGCGCGACAATCCGCAGCTCGACACACTGCGCTTTTCGCCGTTCGCGCGAGTGGTGCAAGGGATGGACGTCGTCGACAGCCTGTACGCGTTCTATGGCGAGTTTCCGGCCGCCGAAGCGCCGCTCGGGAATCCAAAGCGACTGTATGGCGAGTCGAACAAGTATCTCGACGAGAAGTTTCCCCTGCTCGACAAGATCGTGAAGATCACGATCCGTCCCGAGTAGCGGCGTCTCGTGATGGACGAGCACGTCTTTCTGCTCTCGCCCGCGCGCTGCGACGGACCGCGCGCGAAGATGCTGATGAATCCCTCGGCGACGTTCGACCTTGCGCGGCAGCTTCGCACGGAGGAAGGCGCGCCGATCGGTGCGGTGTTCGCGTTCCTGAGCTCACTCTACTTCCGCGGTAAGCTTGCGTATGCGCAGGCGCTGACGTCGCCGCTCAAGCAGGGTTCGCGGATCAAGGTGATCACGACCAACCTTGGATTGCGCTCACCGCTCGATGCGGTGACGCACGCTGATCTCGTGGCGTTTTCGGGCATCGATCTCGCCGATGGGGACGAGCGATATCTCGGTCCGCTGCGCCGCGATGCGGAGCGTCTTGCGCGAATACTTCCGGCGACGACTGGCGTGGTGCTGCTGGGCAGCATCGCGACGGGGAAGTACGTGGACACGCTGTTGTCGCTCTTTGGGGAGCGGCTGCTCTTCCCAGCGGATTTCGTGGGGCGAGGCGATATGAGCCGCGGTGGGCTGCTGTTGCGCAACGCTCGGGCTGGAACGGCGTTGAGCTATCTGCCAGTGGCGGGAGCGGTGCGACGAGGCAAGCGGCCGCCGAAATTGGAGCGGCTTCCGCGCGGCAACAGTCAGGAAAAGGCCTGACGCGGAAGGACAAGCATCGGGGCAATTTTATCACGATCATCTTCCGCCAAGTCCAGGTCGAGACCGGGCGTGTGTTGGGTTCGCCACTCATCTTGGTGGAAGGTTCCCCCTTCCACTTCGAAAACCAGATTTACCGCAGAGGACGCAACTCCGTCTTTTCTGGTTTCATGTGCTGGCGTCCCCGCCACTTTGAGCACACGTTGGTCGCATGACTCGAATCTCCACTGCGGTGAGTGTCGCACTTCTGACGCCCATACTCGCCGCCGCGCAGTCACCCGGACGCATCTTCGCGAACGCCCCAGAGGCGGTGTGGATCGCCCCGTGGGGTATGCCCGCCGATTCGTTCGGCGTCTTTTACGCACGACGTACTTTCGCTCTCGCCGCGAAGCCAGATCGATTCGTCGTGCATGTGTCTGCGGACAATCGCTATCGCCTGTACGTCAACGGTGTGCAGGTGTCGTCCGGCCCGCAACGCTCCGACGTCATGCATTGGCGGTACGAGACCCTTGATCTGGTGTCGCAGCTCCATGCCGGCACCAACACGATCGCGGCGGTAGTGTGGAACTGGGGACCGCACCATCCGGTGGGTCAGCACAGTGTGCGCACCGCATTCCTGATGCAGGCCGACAGCCCGCGCGAGGAAATCGTGAACACCGGCGCCGACTGGAAGTTGAAGCGCGACTCGGCGTACGCGGAGTTGAGAGTGTTGCCGATCGACATTCACAATGCGTACTACGCTGCCGCGCAGGGCGAAGCGGTTGATGGCGCACGTTATCCGTGGGGATGGGAGCACAGCGACTACGACGACCGGGATTGGTTCACTGTTGGCGGTGCCCTGCGCAATGCAACGGTGGGGCTGGTTCACCTCCACGCCGCGCCGGGACGCGGCGGTTACGGCGACGGAAGTGGATGGCAGCTCGAGCCGCGCGACATTCCGCCGATGGAGGAGTCCGTCATTCGCTTCGCGAACGTTCGTCGCAGCAGCGGTGTTGCGGCCTCGGATGGCTTCATCAAGGGCAACGACGCTCTCGTCATTCCGGCGAACACGCGAGCCTCCATCGTTCTCGACTACGCGAAGACGACCAACGCCTACACCGTGCTGGAGACAAGTGGCGGTATGGGCGCATCGGTCACGCTCACGTATGCCGAAGCGGCAGTCGACTCCCTTGGACGCAAGGCGAATCGCAACGACATCGCTGGGCGCGTCATCACTGGCATTAGCGATCGCTTTCTTCCCGGCGGCGGTGAGCGACACCGTTTCCAGACGCTCTACTGGCGATCGGGCCGCTACGTGAACGTCGACGTCGAGACCGGCGCCGAGCCGCTTCGCATTCACGACCTGCACGGAATCTTCACGGCGTATCCGTTCGTCGAACGCGGACGCTTCGCGAGTGATCTGCCGTGGCTCGCCGACATGTGGAAGATGAACTGGAACGGTGCACGCATCGGCGCGTTCGAGACGTACATGGACACGCCGTACTACGAGCAACTCCAGTACATCGGCGACACTCGTCTGCAGGCGCTGATCTCACTCTATGTCGCCGGCGACGACCGGCTCATGCGGCAGGCCATCGCGCACTTCGATCAGTCGCGCATCCCCGAGGGCATCACGGCGAGTCGTTACCCGTCGGAGCTGACGCAGCTCATTCCGCCCTTCTCGCTCGTCTACGTCGCGATGGTGCACGACTACTACATGCATCGCGACGACCCGAAATATGTGCGGCAGTACCTCGCCGGCATTCACGGCATCCTCGACTGGTACGGACGCCACGTAGACGACACCGGCATGCTCGGCCCCATGCCCTACTGGAACTTCGTGGACTGGGCGGATCGCTGGCAGCGCGGCGTTCCCGCGGGCGCTGACAATGGCCATTCGGCGACCATCAGCCTGCTCTACGCGTACGCGCTCGATCGTGCGGCCGTGCTCGAGGAGGACCTGGGTGTGCGTGCCATGGCACAGGTGTATCGCGCGCGCGCCGACTCCCTGCGCGTCGCCACGCGAAAGCGCGCGTGGGATCCTGCGCGGAAGCTCTTTCGCGACTCACCGGACTCCGCGGCCTACAGTCAGCAGACGAACGTGCTCGCGATTCTCACTGACGCGGTACCAGTCGCACAACAGCGTGCGCTCATGGAGCGCGTGCTCGCCGACTCGTCGCTGATTCCCGCATCGTACTACTTCAGCTTCTACGTGCTGGAGGCGCTGCAGAAAGTGGGCTTCGGCGACCGCTACATCGAGCAGCTCGCACCGTGGCGTGCGATGCTCGCACTCGGGCTTACGTCCGCGCCCGAGAAACCGGAGCCGACGCGTTCCGACTCGCATGCATGGTCAGCGCATCCGAACTACGGGTTGCTCGCGACGGTGCTCGGCGTTCGCCCTGCCTCACCTGGGTTTCGCACGGTGCGCATCGCGCCGGCGCTTGGGCCGTTGCGTTCCGCAGAGGGACGCGTGCCGCATCCACGTGGAAATATCGACGTCACCCTCACTCGCGAAAGCGCGAACGGGCTGCGCGCGAGTGTAACACTGCCGACGGGCCTGACCGGACGCTTCGAGTGGAATGGTCGAAGTGTCGCGTTACACGGTGGATCTCAGCAAATCCGCTTCTGAATCACAAAATATGGAAAGAAACCGAAGGGAGCGGATCTGACGGATTTGACGGACAACTGCCGGATCAAACCTCAGGCTGGCTTCACTACGGCGATTCGACATTAGCGAGGCACGACAAACAAAGAGTCTTTGATGTTCCGGGGTGGACGTCAGTGCGAGGAGCCAGCCTTTACTCAGAGCAAATCCGGCCTTTGTCTGTCGAATCCGTGAAATCCGTTTCCTTCGGTTCGAGCCGCGGCGCAGCGCTAGTCAGCGCCACTCTCCATAGCCACTTCTGCCTCGAGACTCTCCTTGTCCCGCGCGACCGTGGCGACCGCGAGCACCTTTCCGCCCGCGAGATACCGCACCACACAATCTCCATCGCCTACTGAACCATCGATCTCCACTGCGTCCCACTTCTCCGCATGACCGACGTACGAGATCGCCTGGTCGTAGTGCTGACTCCAGAAGAACGGCGCGTGATCGAACTTTACTCCCTGCCCCAGAATATTCTTCGCCGCTACCTGCCCCTGCCGCTCGGCGACGACCCAATGTTCGACACGAATGCGCGCACCGCTGATCGCATCGGGATAGCGCGCGATATCGCCTGCCGCGTAGATGCCCGGCACGCTCGTCTCCAAGTACTCGTCGACGCTCACGCCCTTGTCCATCGCAAGACCGGCCTTCGACGCCAATTCGTCGCGCGGACGCACACCGACGCCGATGACGACGAAATCCGCATTGATCGTCGTTCCATCGTCGAGCGACACCGATCCGGCGTCGATCTGCTTCACCGTATGCCCGAGATGAAACACGATCCCCTTCATCTCGTGCAGCGCACGCACGAAATCGCCAAGCTCGGCGCCGAGTATCTTCTCGAGTGGTCGACTCTCCGGCGCGACGACGTGAACGTCGAGACCACGATTGCGCAGCGACGCCGCGGCCTCGAGGCCGATGAAGCTTCCTCCGATCACCACCACGCTCTTTGCGCCCGACGTCGCGGCGATGATCGCGCGGCTGTCATCGAGCGAACGGAGATAGAACACTCGGCTCCCCGCTGATGCCGGTGTCGGCAGGTGAATGGGCTCGGCGCCTGTTGCCAACAGCAACGCACCGAATTCGCGCGTGTTTCCGTCGTCGAGCACGACGCGCTTCGACTTGACGTCGATCTCGGCGACACGACGTCCGAGCACTAGTTCGATGGCATGCTGCGCGTAGAACTCCGGTGTGCGCAACGGAATCCATTCTTCAGGCGCGTTCCCGGCGAGATAGTCCTTCGAGAGATTCGGACGGTCGTATGGCACGCTGTCTTCGACGGAGATCATCGTCACCGGCCCTTCGTACCCCTCTCGTCGCAGCATTTCGGCAGCGGC
>JAQBPV010000217.1 GCA_028287345.1 Gemmatimonadota bacterium | reverse complement strand
CGGCGAATACGATCCGGAAGGCATGATGGAAGCGCGGAAGCGGATCGACGCCGGCGAGCAGATCGGTCCACGGATTTACAACTCGGGTCCGTACTTCGGCACCGCGCGCCGTGGCTGGAATCCGAACGCCACGCAGGCGGACATCTATCGCGACGTGGACGAGTGGGCCGCGAAGGGCGCCCGCGCCTTCAAGGCGAAGGGCATCGCGCCGCAGCATCTCCGGTGGCTCATCGAGCGCGCACACCTCCACGGACTCACGGTTACCGCCCACCTCGAATCCGGCTTCCGCAACTCGACCAACGCGCGCGACGCCATCCTCATGGGCATCGACCGCGTCGAGCACATCCTCGGCGGCGACCAACTCGATTCCACGAAGACTGCCTATCCGTTGTGGTCGATGGTCGATACGTCGTCCAAGCAGTTCAAGGACATCGCCGACCTGTTCGTGTCGCGGCATGTCATGTTCGATCCCACCATGACAGCGCCCGTCTACTTCACCACGCTGCCGGAAGGATTCGACTACTGGATCGACGAGCGGAAGTTCTTTTCTCCCGAGGTCCAGGAGTGGGTGAAGTCGCAGCCGGCTCGGCACGCCGTCCCGTCGTGGGACTCCTTGTACAACGCCATGAAGCGCACCACGAAGGCGCTCTACGACCGCGGCGGCATCCTCACCCTCGGCACCGACAACCCAAGCAAGGGCGAGTTTCTCGCCGGCTTCTCCGCGCATCGCGAGCTGCACACGCTGGTGATGATCGGCATTCCTCCCGCGGCGGCGCTCAAGATCGCGACGATCAATGGCGCACGAGCAATGGGCGTGTCCGATAAACTCGGAACCCTCGAAGTCGGAAAGCTCGCCGACCTGTTCGTCATCGGGGGCAATCCGCTCACGAACATCAAGAACACGCGCAACGTGCATCTCGTGATGAAATCGGGGTCCATCTACGACCCCAAGGCCCTTTTCGCGCAGGTCGAAGGCAAGATCGGAGCGTCGCCGAAGCGCGCGGCGCAGTAGCCACCCGCCAAACGGCGTCATACGTCCGGCACAGCGCAAAGGGGTCCAAATTCTTCGTGACTTTTCTGCGGCGTCAGGTCGTCGAACCCCTCAACACAGTGCGACTGCTTGACTTCCGCTTTTCGGCCGGGTAGAATAAAGGCTCGCGACAATCGCGACCAATACTGAATTTTTGGAGATCTTTCGTGCCGAATATCGCATCCGCGAAGAAGAACATGCGGAAAACCCGCTCCGCCACGGTGCGCAACCGCGCCCAGCGTTCCGCTCTTCGCACTGCGCTCAAGAAGGCGAAGGGCCCGACCGCCACCCCTGAAGAGCGCCTCGAGGCGGTCAGCCTCCTCGACCGCGCCGCTCGCAAGGGCCTGGTCCACAAGAATCTCGCTGCCCGCCAGAAGAGCAAGATGGCCAAGGCTGCGAACGCCTGAGCGTTCTGCTTCACGAAATGAAAGCGCCGGTCGACTGAGTCGACCGGCGCTTTTTCCTTCGCGGTGCCCTCAGAGCGACGCCAGCTCCGCCCCGCAGCGCTCGCAGTACCACTCGGTTGGGTAGTTCATCGCGCCGCACTCGCTGCACTTGAGCGTCTTGGCGCCGTCCACGAGCGAGTCGCGACCCACCATCGCATCCATCCGCGACCGCGACTCTGATGCCGGATTCTGATCGGCGTTCGGCGCCCCCAGCGCGGAGCTTCCCTTCTCGGACGGGTTGTTGATCGTGTCGTCGTGCGCACGGAGCGCGAAACTGTCGCGCCGAGCCTTCTCGTCGGGCTGGTCGGTGGGCGCCGGCTCGATCGAGCCCGACGGCGTGTCCACCACCGAGCTGAGAAACGCGAGCTCGTCGAAGCTGGTCTTGCGAGGCGCACTGCGCGGCGGCGCCACCGGCTCGTCGTCCATCTCGAGCGCATGCTGCTCGATGGGGAGCATTCCGGGCGCCGGCGTCTGGTGGATGACGCGCAGCGGCGACGGACGGGGCACCTGCGCCGGAGGCGCGGACGCTTCCATCGGCTGTGGGGCCCTCGGCGCCTGTGGTGCCTTGTCTTGCGGCGCGGGCATCGCTCCCGACTTCCGAGGCTCGGCGGCCGCAGCCGGAGCGCGCGGTGGCTCAGGCGCAGGCGCCGGTGCGGCTTCCACCGGTGCTGGTGCCGCTTGGGCAACCGACTCGGGCTCGGCTGGCCGCGACTGCGGCGGAGTCGCCGGACGCTGCGCGGCCTCGAGGAGGTCGCGCGTCTTCTGGAGCTCCCTCTCCACCTCGGTGTGCCGCGCCACAAAATCCGACAGCGCTGCATCGCTCGTGGCCTTCGTCGACTCCCAATCCGCGCCCGAGAGCTCGCCGACATGGGCGCGCAGCTCTGCCTCCGCCCGCTCATCCTCCGCGCGCTGCCGCTCCTCGCCAATGCCGCTCAGGCGGCTCGAGAGCGACTCCATCTCGCGGCGAAGGCCGTCGGTATGTGTCGTGAGGTGGATGATGACTGCCTCGAGTCGTCCGGAATAGTCGGCGTGCACGCGCTTGAAGACGTGCTCCGGCGTGGCATCGCGACGAGCCTCGAGCGCCGAGATCCACCCTTCGAAGCGGCGGCGCTCTTCCATGAGCGCGCTCACGGCAACCAGCGTCTCACCCTCCTTGCCGGAGGGTTGGTTCGTGTGCGTTTCGCCCTGCAATTCGTCCGTCATCGGTCTTCTCCAGCGTCTTCGGGTGCCATGCGTCGCGCCGCCAGTGCGCTTTGGCGAGCGGCGCGCAACGCGTCGCCCTGCTCGGGCGACAATGCATTCACACGACCGAGCGTCCGCGCCGTGAGCATGATGCGCGCCGCCTGCTCCATACTCTCCATCCGTTGATGCGCTAGCAAGAGGGTGGGGCCTACCGTCGTCGCACCGTGGTTCGCGAGGAGGAACCCGTCATGCGCCGCGAGATAGGGTTCGAGCGCATCGGCCAGCGCTGGCGTTCCCGGCATCGCGTACGGTATGAGCGGCACGCCGCCAAGGTAGAAGATAAACTCGGGCAGCACGTCGTCCATGAAATCCAGGCCGGCCACGCCGAAGCCAGTCGCCACCGGCGGGTGTGCGTGCACCACCGCGCGGACGTCGCCACGCCGCTGGTAGATGCGCAGGTGCATCCCCACCTCGGATGACGCCGAGCCTGTCCCGCCCAGCTGCCGCCCAGTGAGATCGAGCTCGATGAGATCAGACTCGGCAATGTCGCCCTTGGCCGGCCCCGCGGGCGTGACGAGAATCACATTCTCGGCCAGCCGTACGCTGACGTTGCCATCCCGTCCGGCGATGAGGCCAGCCTGATACAGCCGGCGACACACGTGGACGATCTCGCGCGCGGCCGACGCGCGCGGGATCTCAGTCGTCGCGACGGTAGACGATGCGTCCATCGACGATCGTGCACTCCACACGCCCACGCAGCTCCATGCCTTCGTATGGTGTGTTGCGCCCCTTCGACCGGAAGCGCGACGCCTTCACCGTCCATTCGATGTCGGGGCTGAACACCGTGACATCGGCCAACGCCCCGCGGCGAATGGTGCCCCCAGGCAGCTTGAACAATCGAGCCGGCGCGCAGGCCATGCGTTCGACGAGCAGCGGAATGTCGATGATGCCTCGGTGCACCAGCCACGTGAGGTTCACCGACAGCGCCGTCTCCAGCCCGATGATGCCATTCGGCGCATCGGCGAACTCGCGCTCCTTCTCGTCGTAATGATGCGGCGCGTGATCCGTGGCGATGACGTCGATCGTGCCGTCCTTCACCCCCTGCTGCAGGGCCTCGACGTCGGCGATCGTGCGCAGCGGCGGATTCATCTTCGCGTTGGTGTCGTAGCCCTCCACCGCATCTTCCGTGAGCGAGAGATGATGTGGACACACTTCAGCCGTGACGTTGATGCCGCGCTCCTTGCCCCAACGAATGAGCTCCACCGATCCCTTGGTGCTCATGTGGCAGAGATGGATGTGACCGCCGGTGAGACGTGCGAGGAGCATGTCGCGGATCGCCATGATCTCTTCGGCTTCCGCAGGAATGCCCTTGAGTCCCAATCGCGCGCTCACGAGCCCTTCGTTCATCGCGCCGCCCGCCGCGAGTGTGGGTTCCTCGCAATGATCCGCGACGGGAATGCCGAACGTCCGCGCGTACTCGAGCGCCGTGCGCATCAGCTGCGCGCTCACGACTGGCTTGCCATCGTCGCTCACCGCCACCGCGCCCGCACCGACCATCTCACCGAACTCGGCGAGCGTCTCACCCATCTCACCGATGGAGATCGCACCGATCGGATAGACGCGCGCACCACCCGCCTTCTTCGCCTGGCTGATGATGAAACCGACCGCGGCCTGATTGTCCGTCACCGGATCCGTATTCGGCATCGCGCACACCGCCGTGAATCCGCCAGCGGCCGCCGCACGCGCGCCGGTCGCAATCGTCTCGACCTCCTCACGTCCCGGCTCACGCAGGTGACAATGGACGTCGATGAAGCCGGGCGACACGATCATCCCGTTGCAGTCGATCAACTCGATCGCATCGCCATCGCGCCGCACGTCGCCCACTCGACCCACCGCTTCGACCACGCCGTCGACGATCAGGACGTCGCCCATGTCGTTGTGCTTCTGCGACGGATCGACGATGCGTCCGCCCTTCAGCAGAATTGCGCGCGCCGTCATCGTCCGCCTCCACCCTTAGCCGCCTCGGCCAACTCGGGCTTGCCGCCCGCGAGCAGGTAGAGCACCGCCATTCGCACTGCCACGCCGTTCGTCACCTGATTCAGGATCACACTGTGAGGTCCATCGGCGACGTCAGAGTCGATCTCGACGCCGCGGTTCATCGGGCCAGGATGCAGGATCAGCACGTCCTTGGGCGCGCGCGACAGACGCTCGCGCGAGATGCCGAAAACGCGATTGTATTCGCGCAACGACGGGATGTAGCCCTTCTGCATGCGCTCGAGCTGAAGGCGCAGGATGTTGAGCGCGTCGGCCCACTGGATCGCGTCCTCGACGCGGTCGAACACCGTGACGCCGAAGTCGTCGATCGCATTGGGCAGCAGTGAACGCGGACCACACACGCCCACCTCGGCGCCCATCTTGAGGAGTCCCCAGATGTTCGACCGCGCGACGCGCGAGTGCAGCACGTCGCCGACGATGCAAACCTTGAGGCCCTCGAGCTTCTTGAAGTGATCGCGCAGCGTGAGCATGTCGAGCAACCCTTGCGTCGGATGCTCGTGCGTCCCATCGCCCGCGTTGATGACGTTCGACTCGATGCGCTCGGCGAGAAACTGCGCCGCGCCCGATGCGCCGTGGCGGATGACCACCATGTCGATCCGCATCGCCTCGAGGTTACGCGCCGTGTCGACCAGCGTCTCGCCCTTGCTGACGCTCGACATCGACGCGGAAACGTTCACCGTATCCGCCGAGAGGCGCTTTTCGGCGAACTCGAAGGAGATGCGTGTGCGCGTGGAGGCTTCGAAGAAGAGATTCACTATGGTCGAACCGCGCAACGTGGGGACTTTCTTGATTGCGCGCTCGCTGATCTCCTTGAACGGCTCCGCGGTATCCAGAATGAGTCGAATTTGATCGGGCGAGAGGTGCTCGAGCCCGAGCAGGTCCTTTCCGAGTGCGCCGCGTGGGGTCACGCGCGCTCCGCGATGATCACGGCGTCGCGGTCGTCGAGCTCCTTCACCAGCACGTCGACGCGCTGCTTGGACCCGACCTCGATCGTCTTGCCCACGACGTCCGGCTGGATCGGCAGCTCGCGACCACCTCGGTCGATCAAAACGGCCAAGGCGATTCGCTTTGGCCGTCCGAAATCCGCAAGCTCGTCGAGTGCGGCGCGGATGGTTCGACCGGTGTAGAGCACGTCGTCGACAATCACGACGTGCTTGCCGTCAATGGCCCATGGGAGGTCGGTGGGTCCGACCACCGGGCGCGGTCCGACTGTCTGCAGATCGTCGCGATAGAGCGTGATGTCGAGCGCGCCGCTCGGCACATCGGCACTTTCGCGGTCGCGGATGTACGATACGATGCGCGCCGCGAGCTGGACGCCGCGGCGCTGAATTCCGACGATGATGAGGTCGTCGGTCCCGTCGTTGAGCTCGACGATTTCGTCGGCCATTCGACGCAGTGTGCGGTCCATCGCGCGCGCGTCGAGTGTTATGGACTGGCGATCGGTCATGTCGGGCAATATGGCCGAGCGCCAGCCAAAACAGAAGCGATTAGTCCCTATGGCTTGGGTTTCGCCGCAGGCTTGCCCGTCGGCTTTGCCATCGGGGCCTTCTTCACGACCTTTGCGATGCCACCATGGCTCGAGCACGCGCCTCTCCCTCCCGCGCTGCTGGTGCCGTCCGTACAGGTCACGGCACTCTTTGCAGCCTTGGCGGCAGCCTCGGTCGCCTTCGCATCGACACCACCATGGCCCGAGCAGGCGCCTCGACCGACGGCCGCGGACGCCGTGCCGTCCTTGCACACCGAGTTTGTGCCCTGCGCCGGGTGAGGTGCGCCGACGAGTGACACGACGAGTAAGGCAAGAATCGAGATCATGGTGGTTCCTCCGGGTGAGACAGCGTGGTGCAACGAGATACACGAGACAGGGCTGTCGGCAAACGCCAGACAGCCTGGTCCGTGTTCTCGTGAGTTGATACAAGTGGAGCTCGCTGCTCGTTTGCTCGCACGCCAACCGACACCACTACGGTTGGCGAGTGTCGGTGAGTACACGACACAGGCGAGGTGGCATTGGCGACGCCCTTCCTGGACGCCTTTGGTGCGTCGGAGACACGAAAGGCGTAGCGCTTCGCCGGCGTGCAACCACATCGCCCCGAACGAGCCGTCAGGCTCGTACGGGGCGCTACAGCATCAGACGCATCCGAGTGCTCGCATCGCCTGGGCGGCGCTCTCCATCTGGTAGGTGGCGAGGTTCAGCCTCATCATTGCGTCGATAAAAAGCGCTGCGTCGAACCAACACATCGTCGACCACGTCGGTCCGTAGTACTGCACACACGCCGACTGCCTATTCAGAGCAAGGTCGTAAAAGACCAACGCAGCTCGCCAAGCGCCGATTGACTGATACAGCTGGTATCCCAGTCGTTCACAGTTGCCACTTTGTCCGGAACCGGCAGAGCTGCCGGCGCCACCGCCGCCATCGCCCGCACTTGGATCTACACCCGTATCGAAGCCGCAAAACTGCATCGTCGGATCGCATTCGGCCACGAGCGTGGGACCCTTGATCGGTGCGGTGAGCGCGAGCACACCGTCCACACTCGCGGTAGACGCACTGCGCGAGCGAAAGGCAGCAAGCGCGGCACGTGCCTGAAGTTCCGATGTTGGCGCTGGAAGGCCCATCCTGGCCCAGACCGGGGTCATTCGCTTCGCGAGCGCCTCCATCTTCGGCATCGAGATGGCGAGACGCCGGAAATTCGACGCGGTCGCCGCGTCGACGGAAAGCCGAGTTCCGTTCTCGAGGACGATGTTTGTTCCGACAAGCGTTGCCGTACGTGAACCGCTTGCCCCCTGCCATGTCAGCGATGGGAGCGGTGGTGCGGGTTGCTCGACTGAAGAAACCACAGGCGACGTGGTGTCGGTACACGCCACCACGATGCCACTCATCGCGAGAGCCATTGCGAGCATGCACACGTTCGGAAGTACGAACCTGCGGCGTGGTGACGACATGTTGCCCCCTGGCTGGAAGACGACACTGGGCGATCCTGTCAGCCGACAGGAGTCAGCTACGTCCGCAGGATAGGAGACCGCGCGCAAAGGCCGTCACCATTTTGCGATGTGCGTGGTCAATGGAGCGCGTGCGCTCTGCGCCAAGGAGGAACGCACAATGCCCCGCAAGAGCTCGAGGCTCCTGCGGGGCGCGTTTTCATCAACGGATCGGGTGAGATTCGAACTCACGGTACGCTTTCACGTACACACACTTTCCAGGACTGATTGAAAACACGCCATTTCTGGTAAGATGGCCGTGCGCGAATCCGGGTACTCAGCCGATCGCCTCCGCCATAAGATCGCCGCGCAGGAGATCCCGAACGCCGGCCGGAAGGGGAGCCCAAAGATTCGGCGCGCGGATCTTCCGCGAAAGGGGCACCGCTCAGGCATGCCGTTCGACGCCGGGGCGGCGGTGCGCAAGCTGTTCGGAGATGTGGCTCCATGATCGGCGTGCCCATGCCCATCGCGATAGCCGAGCAATGCGTGCAGCAGATCCCCGACGCGGCGCAGCGGGTGTGTATCGCGGAGCGGGACGAACTGGAAGCCATCGCCGCGCGTGACGAACATCTCGCCGAGCTGACCAATCGCTTCTTTGGGCAACCGAACGCGTTGACCGGGAAGGAGCACTCGATCACGAGTGCGGAGAGGGCGGCGGTGCAGCTTGACAGCTACAAAGAGCTTCAGCGCGCACGCGTGGACGCCGAGTGCTCGCGCATCGTCGCTTGGGCAGACTACGAGCGCGCGAAGCTGACGGCGCGTCTCGCGGTCGCCGCCGTGGAGCACTCATGACTCCCTCGATGGTGCCGCGATGAATTGCTTGGGGACGAACGTGCGGGGCGAGCCTTGCGGCGCGATGGTCGTGGGCGACGACGGCTACTGCGCCGCACATCGCGAGGGTGCCGCAGATCGATTGCGCGAAGCGTCAATGTTAGGCGGTGCAGCCACGCGCGCGAAGAATCAGACGGCGGGATTTCGCGCAGGCGAATTGCCGGTTCTGTCTGATCATGCATCTGTGAAGGGGAACATCGAAGCGGGATTGAACGCGCTCGCGGAGCGGCGGATCTCGCACCACGAGCTCGTCGCGCACATCAAGGGTTGCGAGACGTGGCTCAAGGTCGACAGCGCGCAGCAGACGGCGAAGCTGATCACCGAACTGCAACGTGAGCTCGAGCGCGCCAAGCGGGAGTGCGACACGCTACGGAAGCAGCTGGCCGAGCGTCCGTCGCCGTTCCGCACGACGAGGAGCGTCGCCCCATGAGCATCGGCGGGACCGATCGGGCCGCACGTCGCATGTTGCGCGAAGCACAGCGGCTCCGCGTAACGACGATGGCGGATGACGACGAGGTGATGCGTCCTTCGGCCGTCGCGTTCGCGGCGTTGTGCGGGCTGGAGCCCGATTCGTGGCAAGTCCAGGTGCTCACGTCGCAAGCGCCGAAGCAGGCCTTCAACTGCTGTCGGCAAAGCGGGAAGAGCACGACGGCGGCCGTGCAGGCGCTCCACGAGGCGCTGTACTGTCCGCAGTCGCTCGCGCTGCTCCTGAGTCCGAGCCTGCGCCAATCGAGCGAGCTATTTCGGAAGGTGATCAAGTTGTACCAAGGGTTGGACGATCCACCCGTTGGGATTGTGAACGAGAGCACGCTCCGTGTGGAGTTCACGAACGGCTCACGCGTGATCGCGCTGCCGGGTAGTGAGAGCACGACGCGCGGATACAGCGCGGCGACGATCGTGATCATCGACGAAGCCGCGCGCGTCCAGGATGAGCTGATCGCTGCGGTGCGACCGTCGCTCGCAACGACCAATGGGCGGTTGATTGCACTTTCGACCCCTGCGGGCCGTCGCGGATGGTTCTACGAGACGTGGCAGGCGGGCGAAGGCTGGGAGCGGACGCGCGTCGAAGCGAAGGACTGTCCGCGTATCTCTGCGACGTTCCTTGAGGACGAGCGACGTGAGCTGGGCGAGTTCGTCTTCGCGAGCGAGTACTGCTGCGAGTTCCAGGACATCAGCTCAAGCGTGTTCGCGTCGGACTTGATCGAGCGCGCGCTCAGCGATGCGACCGTGCCCGGTTGGCGGGCATTAGGCATGGCTGGCTAACCGGGCCAACGGGATACCATTGGCAGCGAGTGAAAAGAGCACGGTCGATGCTATCAGCCCTCTCGTTATGACGACCGGTGGTCAACGCACTCTACACGGACAATGCTAAGTGACAAAGCAATTTCGCAGTTGATGCGCCTGTGGCATCAGCAAACTAGAATACTAGCGGCGTCGCTTCGGATCGTCTTGATGGGCTCTCGTCAGAATCGGCGTTAGCCAGCGACTGGCCTCCGTAGTGTTCAGAGAATCATCGTTTGGGAAGGAGGCTCGACATCATGAAACTGCTGCGGGATCAGTGGCTGCTCATCTCAGTCCTAGCGCTACTTGCTGTTGCGGGAGTTGCGCTTGTCGCTCAATCACAACTTGCGGATATTGGGGCCAACCTAGGCATTGAGCTACTCGGAACGGTCATGTCCGTGCTCTTCATCGACCTCGTCGTAACGAGGCACATCGATCGTAGGGAGGAACGCAGGCGCAGACCGATTCTCCGAACAATTGCAGAACAGCTGCGTGTATTAGTAGATCGGATACGAGGGGAATTCGCGCACCTCGGAATCGACTTGGATCGGCCAATGAGTGCAAGCGGAGACCTGAGCACGCAGCTGAATCCAGCGCGTTTCAATGAGAAGCTCGAGACCGCCCCGGGTCATTTCGTGTCGCGCTTCATCGCTTTCACCTCGGAGAACTCCTATTCTCGCAAATTCCTCCGCGACTTCTACAATTTGACGCGTGCCGATCTTCCACCCGAACTCGCGAGCGCAATCCTGGGCATCGTAGCTCGGGACGACTGGTCCTGGCATCCGATAGCGATGAGCGACACCGTTGTTGATCGGAGTTGGATCGATGAACGGCAGGATTTCTTGTTCGAGTATCTCGCGATGGTCAAGCGACTGGATTCCGAGGTAAAGCGTCTCGAGGCGGATGTCGTCCTAGGATAGAAGCTGGAGTAGTTTTGGGTGACTGGTCGACTGCGGGAGGCCTATTCGCTTCCCAGACTGGCACCGATGACTCCGTCCGCCCGCTGGCTAACGGTTCGTTTAAGTTGATGAACGCGCGCTAGTCTCCTCACGGCAGCAGAGATCACGTTCGCGCGTTCGCAGCTTGACTCTGGCGTTACACAGCAACGGGCTATCGATGCGTTTTGAAGATGGGCTTTACTTCGCGCCGGGCGTGCGCTTCATCGATCTCGACCTGTCCGCCGCCGATCTGGCAGACAAGTGGTGGTCACGCATTGAAGGGTTTTACCTTTCACCGGCGCGCACGGCGGCGGACGCCGGTGCCGGTTTCGCTTCAGGCGTCCTCGCCGTTTCCGCACTTGATGCCATGGCTCGCATAGTTGTCGGTAGTAGCCAGGTTAGAGTCCGGTTCAAGCGATTCGCGAACGAGAACCTGCCGAGCTTCGTTGCGGACGAGGCAGCGGAGGCCCTCTGGGATCAGTTCCGCAACGGCCTCGTGCACGAAGGTCGGATAAAAGACGGAGCGGAATTCACGCTCGAGTCGCCAGTCACCCTCGCCCAAATTGACGATGTATGGCGAATCAATCCAGCACGTCTTATCGACGAACTCACAAATGCAGCAGAATCATTGTTGCGCGATGAGTCCGTGCGCGAAGCGATTTCCATGCGCATAGCTGAAGACTTTGTGAAGGAGCTCCCTCGGCGTGCTGTATAACGTGCGTGGAAGCAGACTCGCGGCCGCCGAAATCGGGCGTGACACAGACGCACCTCGCAGATGACGGGAAAGGACGAAGCAATTGGCAAGTGGAGAGTCAAGTGCGCTGCCGCCAAGTTCGATCGTTGGCGTGCCGATCCATCATTCTCCGCGGTACTGACGCTTGGTCGAATCGTGAATGCTCTCAGCTTCGCTGGCTACGCTATGAGGCCTGTTCAGGATACCGATACGCCAGCGGCGTTCAGGCAGCGACTCAACGCATTCATGTACATCGGCGCGACTCTCTTCGAGGCCGTGGAGTTTCTGGACCGCGTCCGCACCGATCTTCATCCGTATTCTTCCGCTACGCGCGAACTCTTTCCTTTGATTGATGAGCCGGCGATGCGCGAGCTTTTGGCAAAAAGGTTGAAGCCACTGCGCAATCGTGCGGTCTTCCATTTCGATTCCACGTTTGTGCCGAAGACGCCAGGAGCCGAGATCGATGGCGACTACGTTTTCTTAAATGGCCTGTCTGACAAATCTGGCGAGGCGTACTATGATCTCGCAGATCGGTCGGTGATGAACACGATAATCGGCGTCGGTCCTACACATGAGGAGTTCGATGCCCGATCGAGGGCCTTGATGATACAGGCAAGCAGCATGATGAGGCGATTCATTGGTGCGGCCAATGATGTCATACATGAGGCGCTGGACCATCCCGATTGGGAGGTCGAGCGAATGGATGATGAGGGGGAGTCTCAGCCTCCGTCTGAATAACGAGCGTTGCGCCAGCGGTGCTTGAGGACATCGTTGGGTGTGCCCATCGCTTGGCGGCGATACGCGGTCTGGCGGTCAGCCCATACGGCAATCAGTTCGCGGGTGAACGTGGCTTTATACCGGGTAACCCACGCTGCCACTCAATCAGGACTTGCCAGAGCGCCGCTGCCACTTGCCGCAGCAGGCCTAAGAAAATGCGCCGCTGGAATGATGAACTCGCGGCCCAATCATTCGATGGGCTCGTTGTAAAGCGTCAGCTCCGCTTCTGCGCACAAGTCCACCTGCGTCTGCATCCACTGCTCGATTTGCGAACTCCAGCCGATGATGACAGCGTGGAGCGGCGGAGGTGGATCTTCGACAACGCCCAATCCGACTGACATCACTTGTGCTACCAACCAGTCTGCCCGAGCGCGCAGTTGCTTGCGATACGGAACCACGTACTTCAGGGCGAGTTCACGAATCTGCTCCTCGTCAAGACCGGAACTCTGGAAAACAGAAGTCTCCCACCTCTCCTCACCACTGATGTTTCCCCGCATTGGCGCAACACCGCCCGGCCGTACAGCCTTTTTTTCGACGGAGAAGTCCTGCTTTCGCAGGAACCTAGAGACGCGCTCCTCCGGCTCAACGGGAAGCGGCAAGTGCGCTCAACTGGTTGAGTAAATAGTTGAGCGGCGCGGGCACAACATCCTGTAAATGCTCGCTTCCGCTCAGTCGCCTTCCGGACATCGTGGACGCGAAGAATATCGTGCGAATGTGATCCACACTTACGGTTACCATGTTCTTCCTGTCGACAATCCAGTCGATGCCAATGCGGCCGTCTTGATCAGCCGCGATGTCGGGTCGCAGAGTGCTCGGATGAAGATATCGGAGGAGCAACTGGGCGTTAGTCGCAGCGTGGAGACGAAGCTCGTGTTCGGCCACATCGTCAGGCGCATCCTCTAAGACCATCACTATCTCGGCCAAGACTGCATGCAACCAGGGAACCGGCTCGCCAACGTTCTTGAACTCAGAAAGAGCTGGCGAGGTGGTTGCTGCTGTACTCACGCCTCTGCGCCTTGTCCTTTTACGTTCGGGACGGCGCAAAGGCGCATAACGCCATTGCGCGAATTGGAATTCAGCCTGGTTCTGTGGCAGAGCGCGGAGCGCTGCTCCATCAATCGCAGATGGTCCCAGTTCGCGCAGTGCTGACATTTGTTCGCCTTGAGCGATTGCACGCACGCTTCGGTCGCCAAAACTCGAATCGAACATACGCGTCACTGAGGAGCCAGCGCGAGATCTAGCTGTCCCAACACATCGTTGAGAATGCGACGGCCGAGCTCGAGCGTCACAGCGTGATTGATTTCGTCTGAGGCGGTGGAAAGTGCAAAATGTACGTACAGTCCATCCGCGACCGACAATGAACGATCGACGACTACGTCGGCGAGGTACGAGCCGATCTCAAGGTGGAACATCGCACCGTTCCCGCGGGACTTGGCCCCGCTCAGCTCAATTCGTGGACCGACTCTCTGTAGCAAATCATTGACGGAGCCGTCTTTCAGCTTCGAGTGAAGGAACGTCTCCATTACGCGCGCGCCGAAAGTGTGGCCTGGAACCGCTACGCGCAGCCACTCTTCGACTCGAGCCACTATGTTCGCGAGTGCGTCTAGATCCGAAGCCACGTAGTTGCGCACGTTCGCGTCAAGTTTGCCAAGACGAAGCGATAGCGTTGCGCGCTCACCAAGCCGCACGCCGACTGCATGCTCCGCGATACTGGTGGTGGTGGTGCTCAGGCGTGAGACGTCCGAAAGCTGAACGCCGAATGGGTGCAAAACGTCGTAGAGGCCGGCGAGGACGTCAGCCTCTCGACCCCACAAATCGAATGCGGGACGGCCAAAGGAGGCCGAGTAGTTGAAGGAATTACCTTGTACGAGCAGGACGGTTGGCATTATACGAAGATGGCACGTGTTTCACGGTCCTGTCGAGTCTCCGTGCTGCGAACCTGGCGAGCCACTGCTGTTGATCGGCGCTGAAGCACCCGCCAACGGCTGCTGACTCATTGCGGATGACGCCCAAGTGACGCCAAAGCGTATCCTGCCGCTTGACCTTTCTCACGTGGCCTGACTGGCCTGACACGTTCATCCCGGCTCGCCGTGCGATGCCGCAGCTACCCGAAGCATCGCCGCAATCACACCATGCGCCACGTCGACGAGTATTCTCGCCTATGCTGCAGGCGACTGATACAAGAACTTCTGAAACCCCGCAAACACGCGACCTATCTCGTCGGGCCGGCCGAGGTCATTCACGGCGTCTGAAATCGAGTTGTGATATTTGAGACGCAGCAACGGTGTGAGCTTCTCCTGATCCAGCTCCTGCACGCCTTCCCGCACATAGTGGGACAGCACAAAATCGAGAAAGACCTGCTGCTTGCTGTTGAACTGAGTGCTGATCAGCACTTTCGCCTTTGAAGCCCGGATCTCGCGGGTTAGTGGCGGAAGCGCGTAGGCAACGTGGGCCAGCACGTCAAACAGATCACTCTTCTCCGCGTCGATGATCTTCTGCATCTCGGCGAGCTGTTCGTGGCCGAATCCCTTCTCCGCCAGACCTTCCAGCAGCTTCTTCCGCGTGTCAGGAGCACTCCAGATCGCACGAAGCTCCGTCTCGTTCTTGAAGAACGCGGGGAGCTTGCCGAAGAGCATCGTCATGAACTGCTGCGCCGACATCGGCGTACCGTCCGGATGCCAGAAGCTGGTTGCCATCATGTGCTGGATGGTGCGCTCCTTTCCGTCGGCGAGCTTCACCTTGATGCGCTGTGGCCTCTTGGGAGGCGCGCCACCGCCTGGAGGCGCGGGTGTGTAAGGAGGGTTTGGCCCTTCACCGACCTCTTTCGGCTTTTTCGGATCCTGCTCGAGCGGTTCACCGTCCCACTCGGGATCGCTGAAATGATGATGAGCCTTCACGTAGTCATAGATCGTGAAGTAGTCCTTGCCGTCGTACAGCCGCGTGCCACGGCCGATGATCTGCTTGAACTCGATCATGGAGTTGATCGGCCGCATAAGCACGATATTGCGGATGTTCCGGGCATCGACGCCAGTTGAGAGCTTCTGCGACGTCGTCAGGATGGTCGGGATCAACTTCTCGTTGTCCTGGAAGTCGCGCAGGTGTTGCTCGCCGAGCGTGCCATCGTTGGCCGTCACGCGCTGGCAGTAGTTCGGATCGGCCGACGTCTTCATCTGATTGATGAGGTCGCGCACCGCAAGCGCGTGTTCCTGCGTGGCGCAGAATACCAGCGTCTTCTCCTGCTGGTTGATCTGGTCCAGGAAGATCTTTACGCGATGCGCCTCGCGCTCCTTTATCTCGATGATTTTGTTGAAGTCACCCTCGACGAATCGCTTGCCCGCCTCAATCTCGCCCTCGACGAGAAAGTCGTCCGGGGTGTAGATGTACTCATCGAGCGTGGTCGAGATCTGCCGGACCTTGAACGGCGTGAGGAAACCGTCGTTGATACCGTCCTTCAGCGAATAGACATAGACCGGCTCGCCGAAGTACGCATAGGTGTCGGCGTTGTCTTTTCGCTTAGGTGTCGCGGTGAGTCCGAGCTGCACTGCGGGAGAAAAGTGCTCGAGAATACCGCGCCAATTGCTTTCGTCGTTGGCGCCGCCCCGGTGGCACTCGTCGATGATGATGAGATCGAAGAAGTCCGGTGGATACTCGCCAAAATAGGGCGATGGCTTGCCGTCCACCGCTGGGCCGCTCATGAAGGTCTGGAAGATGGTGAAGAACAGGCTTCCGTTCTTCGGGACTTTGCCCTTCTTTCGAATGTCGTCGGGCTTGATCCGCACCAGCGCGTCTTCGGGAAACGCGGAGAACGCGTTGTAAGCCTGGTTCGCCAGGATGTTGCGGTCAGCCAGGAACAGGATGCGAGGGCGGCGCTGCTTGTCCCTGTCCAGCTCGCGGCTCAAGTTCCAGCGCGAGTAAAAAAGCTTCCAGGCGATCTGAAACGCGATGAAGGTCTTGCCCGTGCCCGTCGCCAGCGTCAGAAGAATGCGGTCCCGCTTCGCAGCGATCGCCTGCAGTACGCGCTCGATTGCAATGTCTTGGTAATAGCGGCCGGGGTGCGAGCCGCCCTTGTCCTCATAAGGCACTGCGGCAAACCGGTCGCGCCACGCGTCTTCCTGCGCGAAGGTTCGCGCCCAGAGCTCGTCCGGCGTTGGGTAATTCGCGGCCTCCGCTTCCGCGCCCGTCTGCATGTCGACGACGTAGATGCCGTGCCCGTTGGTCGCATAGGTGAAACGCACCGCCAGCTTCCCGGCGTAGTTCTTCGCCTGCGCGACGCCCTCCGTCAGCGCCTGGTTCCACGCCTTGGCCTCGATGACGGCAAGCTTGGTGTTCCGATACTCGAGTACGTAATCCGCTGTCAGCCCCTTGCCGCGTCGTCCCAGCCCTTCGATGCGCCCCGGCGTGATCGGGACCTCGCGCCGGACGCGGCTGCCTTCAACCACGCCCCAGCCTGCGGCTTTCAGCGCGGGGTCGACGTGCTCGGCGCGGGTCTCGGCTTCGTTCATGGGTTGCTGAGCTTGTAGCGTCCCGTTTTCTTGCTGCCAACCTTTTCCACCAACCCGGCCTCCAGCAGCGGACGTAAGAGGTCCATGGCGCCCTGGCGGGAGATGGCAAGCGAGTCCCACAGCTCTGCGGGGGACAGGCTGCCGTGATCTCGCAGAAGCTTGAGCAGTTGTTCCTGCCGTGGGCGCAGCACGAGCTTTTCCTGTGACTTGACGTTGTAGGACTGCACACGGATCCAGGTGCGCTCTAACGTCTGATGCAGACCTGCAGCGCAATACTCCAGCCAGCCGGTGAGATCCGTGCCCGACTGGCGAACGCCATCGAGCGCCTTGTAGTAGGCCGGTCGATCCTCCCAGTAGTACTCGTCCACCGAGAAGATGTGATGGCTGTCAAAGCCGCGCC
>JAQBPV010000372.1 GCA_028287345.1 Gemmatimonadota bacterium | reverse complement strand
GCTCACGTGAGATGCTGTCGAGACGAACGAGCGCGAGCCGCGCGGCGGGCTCATTGCCGAGTAATGCTTCGACGTACGCTGCTGCGGCAATCGTGGGAACCCAACTCCTGAGAGCGCCGGTGGCCTCATACTCGGCGCGAGCGCGAACGAGATTGTTTGATCGCTGCTCCACGCGACCGAGCCAGAGATGCGCCAAGGGAACCTCCGGTGCCATGAGGAGTGCGCCTTCCAACCTGCGTCGCGAGTCGGCGAGGTCCCCGGTGTAGAAGAACCAAGCCTGCATCCACGGCGACGGCAACCGAGAGCGGAGCAAGATGCTGCGCGATGTCGATCTCCCTCCGCGCCTCACTGTCTCGAGCGACGGCAGTGAGAAGAATTGCGTACCATTCGTGGGCGAGCGCGTAGCCCGGTGCGAGCCTCGTTGCGAGCCGAAATTCCTGTTCTGCGCCCACCCAATCCCAGTTGTAGTACATGCGTGCGAATGCGAGTGTCGCATGCGCTTCCGGCGCAAGTGAGTCGAGCTCGATGGCACGGTGTGCCGCCGCAAGCGCCTTGGGGAATGCGTCGGACGGCGCCAGATAACTGCCGTAGCCGAGCCGAAGATAGGCGTCGCCCAGGCCAGCGTACGCTGGAGCGTAAAGCGGCTCGACGTCCAACGCCTGCTCGAACAGACTCACGGCGTGCCGAAGGTTTGCCTCGGTCGGTTTCTCGAGATAAAAGCGAGCGCGCGAGTAGGCATCCTTCGCCGCCGGAGGAATGGGTATGACGACAGGCGATTCCGCGCGACCGCGCGCGCCGCTGAGAGGAAGCAGGGCAGTGACGAGAAGGAGACGCATCACGGCACGTCCATATCGCTCGATGGGGCGGTGCACGACGGCGACACGCGGCTTTGGCGAGTGCGATTCGCTCGCAGTCGGCTGCGCGGGTCGCTGCTCGATTCCATCCACCATCGGTGACATGGCGAGATCGCGCGCGCGCACCGTGGCGAGCAATGCTTGCGTCTCCGCGCTGGGAAGCACCTCGAAATCAGAATGCAGTCGTTGCGCCAGCACCTCATACGCGGAGACGGCGCCGCCTCGGTCACCCGTTCGATCGAGCGCCGAAATGAGCCGGCGAGTTGCGCGTTCGTCGCCAGGGGCAATGGCAACCGCGCGCCGAGCGGCCTCGATACATGCGACGTAGTCGTTGGCGAGCCACGCCCGCTCAGCCAACTGCGTGGCGGCGCTCGTGGCGCTCTCGCGCAGTCGGGTCCGCACCGACTCGAGCCACTCGTCGAATTCCACCGCGCCATCGAGGAAGAAGCCGGGAAGGAATTCGCCGCCGTACATCGCGAGAGCTTCCGTGAGTCGGCCTTCGCGGATGGCTCGCTCGAACTCCGCCGCATCACAGCGAAGCAAGGTACGCGAGAGCGAGAGCTCCTCGTCGCCGAGTGCGGTAAGTGCATCGGCGCCGAGATGCTGGCGGAGTACGTGCACGGATTGCCGCAACGAACCTCGTGCACGCGTCTCGTCGATCTCGGGCCAGAACATCGCGAGAAGCTTCTCTCGGCGATAGGTCATGTCCGCGCGAGCCGTCGCCAGATATGCGAGCAGCGCAAGCCGCTTCGGCCGACAAAGGAGTGCGTCGATGCGCATCCTGTCGTCGCCCACGAGATCGACGGTGCCCAACGTTCGCAATTCGATCATACGCAACCCGCATCGGGAAGGGTGAGATCGTCCACCCATCGTACGTCAATACTGGTGTACGCTGAGCGGCAGCATCAAGGCCGGCTCGATCAGAGTACGGTGACGGTGAAGCACGCCGACTGGAAAATGCTCGTTGGCGACGTCATGTCATTGAGAAGGCGGAACATCACGTCGAACCTGGTTCCGCTGGGTATCGTCGGCACCTTGAACTCGAAGTTGACCGTGCCTTCTCCAGTGGCGGACGTCGTGAACATCACCGGCGCCGTGGCTCCCGTCTGCGGGAAGGAAACGAACGCGGGAGCCGCTACGTCGGCAGACGACCATGGTGCAAGGCCGAGTGCACGCTGACAGATCCCGTCGTTGCCGAGTGCTCGACCAATCTCCGGCGCACGCTGTACTATATAGGTAGTGGACGGCCTTGCGTTGACGACGTGGACGGCGATGTCGGCATCGAAGTAGCCATCGGGAATCGCCTTTGCCGTGACGCTTACTCCGCCGCCGCCGCCGATGTCTGCGGAGACAAGCGGAGCCTGAACCGTCCCGGCCGGGATCAGCGGCGTTTGGGGAGTCGTGGAATCGGTGCCGCCACACGCGAGGCAGGCCCAGAGGACCGAAGCAGAGAGTGACGGCAGGACGATCGAACGCACGTGCAGAAGTGAGCGCATGTTGAAGCTCCGCGTTAGGCGCGTCGTCCGCGTCGCGAGATGCTGGCGCGTTCGAGCGTGCTGTTACGAGGAGAATGCGGTTTGAACGTGCACGCGCCGTTACCAGAGTGTCATCGCCAGGATCCGGTGCGCGAAAATGCGGCCTCGACCGCAAGAGCCTGCGATCTTCTCCGAGAAGGCGGTCGTCTGGTTCGTTGGATCAACGCGATGACGCCGCGATAACGGCGCGTGCACGCACGGCTCGTATTCTCCAGACCTGCATCGGAGCCCTTTTCCTGTCCCACGAACCGGGAGTCGGCATGACCATACCACGATTGTACTATCGGCGGGCAGCGCACGTGACGTTGTCGGTAGCGCTCATGATCGGGCTCCGAGCGCCGGCGTCCTTCGCACAGGGGTGAATGCCCGTACGCTTCACGACCCCCAGTTTGGGCGGTCAGAACGGACAGGACGTCGGAACCCGCGAGTGGCAGATCGGCGTGGCGTATCGCCGGCTGACGGCCGACAAGTGGTTCGTCGGCCACGAGGAAAGGGCAGATGCCGCGCCTTTCGGCAAGCCGCTCTCGCTGAATATCAACTCTGTAGACATCACGGTTCGGTACGGTCTCACGAGCCGCGTCAATTTCGCGCTGACGCTTCCGTTCTCCCGTGGAGTCCAGCAGCGCTTCTATGCTGACGGACAGCCTCACCGCGTCTCGGCCACCGGACTGGGCGACGTCAACTTCATCGGCAACTTTTGGTTGCGCGACCCGATCGCGAATCCCTCGCGGAATCTGGCGATCGGCGTTGGGGTGAAGGCGCCGACGGGCAATAACAGCGTCATGGACGACTTCTTTACGACTGCCGGGACGACGCGCGCTCCGGTGGACCAATCGATCCAACTCGGAGATGGGGCACTTGGCATCATCTTGCAGGCGCAGGCCTTCGACCGTCTCACTGATAACTTGTTCGGCTACCTCTCCGGGTCGTATCTGGTAAGTCCGAAGACGAAGACCAATGTGCAATTCATAAAGGCCGACGGCACAGGCTCTGGAATATTTCTGTCCGTACCGGACGTATACTCGGCGCGCGCGGGCGTGGCTCGCACGATCTGGCCCGCGTACGATGTGATGGTGAGTGTCGGCGCACGGTTGGACGGGATTCCGCTTCGCGATTTGATTGGCGGTGGTGACGACGGGTTCCGCCGGCCCGGATACTCCCTGTACGCGGATCCCGGGCTTTCATTTTCGGCGGCGCGCGGAACGTTCACGCTGAGCGCTCCACTCAGGGTCGGTCTGGATTTCAAGCCTGACCTGACGAAAGGCCATCCAGTGGGAGGCGATCTCGCGCACTACCTGGTATTCGCCGGTTATACGGTGCGGTTTTGATCCGAAGGTCCCGCGCGACTGGGTGAGCACGAAGGTGAGCTAAACACCCGAGCATGAGCACGAGCACGAAGCACCCAGCAATGAGCATCTCCAGCTACCAGCTCGAGCTGGGAGCTCGGGCTGGATTTGCTCATTGCTGGGTGCCCGTGCTCGTGCTCATGCTCTGGTTGAGAGCTCGAGCTCACTTTTTCGATAATTGCTTTCGGAGCCCTATGAGCATCTTGCGAACTTCGACCGTCGCGGCCGTGAGCGTCGCATGCTCGCTTTCGGGGCAGAGCCCACTGTCGACGGCCCGCTGGAGATGGCATTCCAGCTCGTTCGCTTTCTTGATCGCCATGGTCACATAGCGCGCGAAATCCCTGTCCGTTGCGTACCCTCGTCCTTCCGCGATGTGCGTTGGGATCGCGTCCGCGGCGCGGGTGATCTGATCCGCGAGTCCGCGCCGCTTTCGGGTAAAAAGCCGAGCGAATGTGGCAGATTCGAGGGAAA
>JAQBPV010000353.1 GCA_028287345.1 Gemmatimonadota bacterium | reverse complement strand
GTCATCACGCCGATCGCGAGCGCGGCCACTCCGTTGGCCATCCACTGCGGAAGCGTGAGCGTCAGCGCCGCGGTACTGAGCACGCCGAGCTTTGCGATGCCCACCAGAAGCTGATCCATCGCGATGACCGAGAATGCTGCGGAGCGCCCGAGTCCTACCTGAGTGGCGAGAAGCAGACCGCCCGTTGCTTCACCGACGAGAAACGCTGTCGTATTGTGCGTGGACGACGTCATCGCGATGACACCCAACATCCGACGAAACGTGTTGCGTTCGGTCTGCGGCGCGAGGAGACGCCACTGCAGCGCCCACAACGGAAGGATCGAGACGTAGCACAGCAGCGCCCCCACGATCCAGGAAGCGCGCACCGACCGCAATTCGGTGACGACGCGCCCAACGTCGATGCGCCGCACCGCGAACACGAGCAGGGCCACGAGGATGACGATTCCCGCCGCAGTGGCCAGGCGGCGAGCGTGTGCCGACGTCATGCGGCCCGTTCGCGCGCGGCGAGCTCGCGAATTGTCAGAAACTCCGCGTCGCGTTCGCGAAAGAGAGCGATGACTTCGCCCAACGCCTGCAGAGCAAACGCGCCCGTGCGAAAGCGACAGTCGTAGCGAAGCTTCTCATGGGTGAGATCGACGAACTCCCAGGGGTGCACGAACAGCACCACGGGGTCGCTGAGCGAGAGCAGCCACGGATTGCGGATTGCGCGCGGGAGTCGGAGCACCGACGACGTCATCGACGCCGGGATGCGCGTCACCGTCGTCGGCTGGCGCGTGCGGTAGAACGATCGCTTGTACTTCGCGAGAGAGGAATCAGTGGTGAACCCATTCTGCTCGAGCAGCGCGACGTACGGTTCCGGAAAGCGCAGATACGGTGCGCGAAAGGAATCGACTGGCGCAAAGGCGCGAAGGATGTCGGACGACCGCTCGATCTCCCACCGTGCGTCGTGCTCGGCCAGCGTGTCGAAGGCGGTATGGGTCACGCCATGACAGCCGAGCTCGTGGCCGCCGGCGATCAATGCGCGCACTGCTTCGGGATACTTCTCCGCCACTTCACCGGTCGTGAAGTACGTCGCGCGCACGTTCGAATCGCCGAACAGGCGAAGCAGGGCAGGCGCGCCTCGCTCGATTCCGCGAAACGTCGAACTGAGATACGGCGGGCAGTCCGGCTCGAAGTCGACGGAGATGGAGATGGAGATGCGCGTCACGATGCTGCCACTGTGTTTGAAGTGGGCCCTGTGGGACTTGAACCCACGATCGGCCGATTATGAGTCGGCTGCTTTAACCAACTAAGCTAAGGGCCCGGACGAGAGCTGCGGACGACTGCCTCGCTACGAAGCTACGCACGGAACGCGCAGATTCCAGTGCGCTCGCATCGCGATCACGACTCCGCTGCCGTGCGACGCGCGATGAAGCCATCGATTGCAACCGTCCACGTGGGCAAAATGATGCCGAGTGATCGGAGGCGCGTCGTATCGAGAACGGCGTTGGGTGGTCGTTGGGCGTCTACCAAATATTCGCTGGCCGAACACGGAGCCAGAAGTTCGGGGCACCCCGCGGCGGCAAAGACGCGTCGCGCGACTTCGAACCACGTCGTGGCGCCGTCGCTGACGACGTGGATGATGCCCTCCTCATCCAGCAACGACCATGTGGCGCGCGCAAGATCGCCGGCGTAGGTAGGAGCCCCCCGCTGATCGTCCACCACCCGCGTCTGCAGTCCAGCGCGAGCGCGAGTCCACATCGTATCCGGAAAACTTCGGCCTACATCCGCGAACAGCCACTGCGTGCGAAGGATCACGTGATTGGCTCCGCTCGCATGTAGCGCCTGCTCGCCGTGCAGCTTCGATCGCCCGTATGCGTTGATCGGATTCGTTCCTGCATCCTCTGCATACGGCGTCACGCTTTTCCCGTCGAACACGTGGTCCGTGCTGTAGTGCACCACCTTTGCGCCGATGCGGGCCGCCGCGGTCCCGAGCAGACCTGGAGCGACGCCATTGACGCGCTCGGCCGAATCGAGATCGGACTCTGCTCGATCAACCGCGGTGTACGCGGCAGCGTTGATGATCACGTCGGGCTGCGCCGCGGCGAGCTCGCGTGAAATGGCGTCGGCATCAGTGACGTCGAGCTCTGCACGTGACCGTGCGAACATTTCGGCGTTCGATGGCACAGTCTCGCGAAGCGCGTGCGCCAGCATCCCGTTAGCTCCGGTGAGCAGCACGCGCATCGAAGTCAGAATGCCGCGTGATGCGACGAACGCGCGAGGGCGCGCTGCCACCAGTCCTGATGGTCCACATACCACCTGATCGTTTCGCGCAGACCCTCGTCGAACGAGCGCGATGGAGTCCAGTCGAGCCGTTCGCGAATTCGCGTGCCGTCGAGTGCATAGCGCCGATCGTGGCCGGGCCGATCGGCGACGAACTCGATGCGTGATGCCGGTTTCTCCAGCACCGAGAGTATCGTGCGCGCCACGTCGATGTTCCGTCGCTCGGCGCGTCCGCCGATGTTGTACACCTCGTCCTCGATGCGACCATGCGTGCAGACGCGCCAGAGTGCCTCGACGTGGTCTTCGACGTGCAGCCAGTCGCGCACATTGCCGCCATCGCCGTAGATGGGCAGCGTTTCGTCGCGCAGTGCGCGAGCGATCATATATGGAATCAGCTTCTCGGGAAACTGATACGGACCGTAGTTGTTCGAGCTGCGTGTCGTAATGCACGGTAGACCATGCGTCTCGACGTAGGCACGGACCAGGCAGTCCGCACCAGCCTTGCTGGCTGAGTAGGGAGAGTTTGGCCGAAGCGCATGACTTTCCGAGAAGGCCGGATCATGCTCGCCCAGCGAGCCATATACCTCGTCGGTGCTGACGTTGATCAGACGAAAGTCGCGCGGGCGAGCGTCGAGCTCCACCTTCACTGCGTCGAGCAGGGTCATGGTGCCCTGCACGTTGGTGGACACGAACGCGGATGCACTGGCGATCGATCTGTCGACGTGTGTTTCTGCAGCGAGATGGAGGACGGCGTCGGGTGCGGGAACCGATCGTCCATCCAGCGTATCACGCGTGTCTCCGGCGAGGAGCTGGGCCACCCCGTCATTGTCACGAACATCGAGTTGCCGAAAGAAGTATCGTCCGCTTCCGTCGCGACCGTGCTCGGTCTCGACGTCGGTGAGGCTCGCGCGCGTGCCGGCGTACGTGAGCGCATCGACGTTCACGACGGAGATGTCGCGAACGTTGTGAAGAATCCATCGCACCAGGTTGGATCCGATGAATCCAGCGCCCCCCGTCACGACGACGACTCGTGGCTCGAATGTGGCCGTCACGGGACGTAGCGCGGAAGCACGTCCAGCATGTCGGACAACGTCGGCCTGATGCGATCTGGCGCCGAGAGGATCGGATTGGCGATCGGCCATGGTATGCCGATGGCGGGGTCGTTCCACAGGATCCCCGACTGTCCATCCGGTTCGAAGACCGTGGTGCACTTGTAGACGACGTCGGCAACGTCGGACAACACTGCGAAGCCGTGTGCGAACCCGGGCGGAATCCAGAGGTAGCGAGGTTCGCTCGCACGCAGCGTCACTGCCGTCCACTTGCCGAACGTCGGCGATCCGACCCGCACATCCACCGCGACGTCGAAGATCTCGCCCGTGATGGTCGTCACGAGCTTTCCCTGCGGCGTGCCCGCTTGAAAGTGCAGCGCGCGAATGACGCGAGACACCGAGCGCGAGTGATTGTCCTGCGCAAAGTGGCCGGGCAATCCCGCCGCGGCGAACTCGCGTTCATTGAATGACACGACGAGAAAGCCGCGCTCGTCCGTGTAGACGTCGGGCTCCACGACGACCACGCCTGCCAGTTCCGTCTCCACGATGCGCATTGTCATCGCAGACCGTCCGCAACTGCGAGCAGGTACTGCCCGTAACTGCTCCTGGCCAAAGGCCGAGCGAGCTCACGCAAGCTCTCGGCATCGATGAAGCCCATGCGGAATGCCACTTCTTCGATCGATCCGATCATCAATCCCTGCCGCTCCTCGATGGCCTCGACGAAGTTTGCCGCCTGCAACAGCGACTGGTGCGTGCCGGTGTCCATCCACGCGATGCCGCGTCCCAGCGTGCGCACCTTAAGCTGTCCGTCGCGCAGATACGAGGAGTTGAGGTCGGTGATTTCCAACTCCCCGCGCGCTGATGACGAGAGCTCACGCGCGCGCGCGGTGACGTCACGGTCGTAGAAGTACAGGCCGGGCACGGCGAAGTTCGATCGCGGCATGGGCGGCTTCTCTTCGATGCCAATGGCGCGTCCGCTGCCATCGAACTCGACGACGCCATAGCGCTCCGGATCACGGACATAGTAGGCAAAGATCGTCGACCCGGAGTCTTCGGCGGCGATCTTCTGCACGATGCCGGACAACCCCTGGCCGAAGAACAGGTTGTCGCCGAGGACGAGAGCCACGCGGTCGCCATCGATGAAGTCGGCGCCGATGAGGAATGCCTGCGCGAGTCCCTCGGGGCGCGGCTGCGGTGCATACGAAAAGCGAACGCCAAGCGGTGCGCCGTTGCCGAGCAGGCGCTCGAAACGAGGCAGGTCGTCGGGGGTCGCGATGATCAGGATATCCCGAATGCCGGCGAGCATGAGTGTCGACAGCGGATAGTAGATCATCGGCTTGTTGTACACGGGCAGGAGCTGCTTGCTCACGGCCTGCGTCAGCGGATGAAGGCGAGTGCCCGCACCACCCGCGAGAACGATCCCTTTCATTCGGACGATTCGCTCACGTCATCACTGGCACTTGGTGAAGGCCCCAATATAGCTTTGACCCTTCGAGCGCGTACGAGACACGACGGTCGCGCCGGCCCCACTCCCCTGGCGCGGAACGTCCTTGAAGATACTGCATGTCGTCGGCGCTCGTCCCAACTTTCCAAAGCTCGCACCGGTGCATCGCGCCGGTGTCGCACGGGGAGTCGAGCAGATCATCGTGCACACCGGGCAGCACTACGACGAAGCGCTGTCCGCGTCGTTCTTCGACTCGCTCGGCATTCCAATTCCGAACTTCAATCTTACGGTTGGATCGGGCTCGCATGCGGTGCAAACCGCGCGCATCATGGAGCGTCTCGAGCCTGTGCTGCTCGAGCAGACGCCGCATTGGGTGGTCGTCTACGGCGACGTGAACTCCACGCTGGCCGCCGCAGTGGTGGCCTCAAAGATCGGGCAGCGCGTCGCACACGTCGAGGCCGGACTGCGCAGCGGCGATCGATCGATGCCGGAAGAGATCAACCGCCTGGTGACCGATCGCCTCGCGTCACTGCTGTTGACGCCGTCTCGCGATGCCGACGAGCGACTCCGTGCTGAAGGCGAGCCGGATGACGAGATCGTCTTCGTCGGCAACGTGATGGTCGACACGCTGCTGCGTGCCGTCGAGCTTTCCGGTCTGAAGCGCCCTGCGACCATCGCGCCCGATGCGCCAGTCGCCGTGACGCTGCATCGCCCCTCCAACGTCGACGATCTCGCTCGGCTCGCGCAGATCGTCGCCAGTCTGCGAGAGGTTGCGCGCACGCGGCCCGTGATCTTTCCGGCTCATCCACGCACTTCGGCGAAGCTCGCCGCGAGTGGCATCTCGACCGACGGCATCGACATGCGTGGCCCCATCACGTACGAGGAGATGCTGGCGCTGATCACACGGTCGGCAGCCGTGGTCACCGATTCTGGCGGCCTTCAGGAGGAGACGACCGTTCTCGGAATTCCATGTTTTACGTTACGCGACAATACGGAGCGGCCCGTCACGATCACCGAAGGCACCAATCAGCTCGTGCTGGACATGTCGCTGATACCGGGGCTGATCGACAGCATCGACGTCTCGCCTATGAGACGCAAGGTGCCCGAGGGTTGGGATGGCCACGCTGGTCCGCGCATCATCGACGCGCTGTTGAGCGCGCAACGATGACGCGCTCTGCGGCCCGCGCGATTGCGGCCGCGCTCAGTCCAGTCGCGAGTCCGGCGACGACGTCCACCGCGTAGTGATACCCGCCGTAGACCGCGCCCACCATCATCCCTGCGGTGACGATCAGGATCGCGATGCCGAGCGAGCGCCGATAGCGTAGGGCGCAGATGCCGGCGACGACGGATGCGGCCACGTGCGCCGACGGAAATGCGGTGCCCCGCGATGATCCGGCGCCGAGGATCCAGATGACAATCGATCGGATCGGGCCGTTCGGCGCACCGGACGGCCCGCCGAGAAAACGAGGTCCGTCGACGGGAAACACGACGAACACGGTGAAGCACAGCGCATACATGACGACAATTGCGAATACCGTGGCCGCGAATTCGCGATGACGCGCTCTTAACCACAGTACTGCCGGAGGGACGAATACGATGGCGTAGTATGTGAGGTAACACAGATGGAGCAGTTCGCTCAACGCGAACGACGGCCACTCGAGTGCCAACGAACGCGATAGTTTAGTCCCGAAGACCTGGATATCCCAGCCTGCGACGAGCGAATCGGCGTGAGGACGTCCCGCCCCCGCGATGATCCATCGCAATTCGACGTAGAGCAGGGGGATTATCGCGAGCGGTGTCCATTCGCGCACGAACCGCGCAACGCGCTCACCCCGCCAGACCTGAACGACGACGGCGATGGCAAGCAGGTGAATCACCAATGGCGTCCAGGAAAGGACGGCGAGGCTCCGCCGCGCCAGCAGCGGTGCAGCGACGATCATGAATACAGCAAGAATCCCGAGCGAAGCGCGCATGAGCGCAGCGTTCTCAACCCCCTCTTCCAACACACGTGTCCGGTTCATGGGAGAAGAATAAACACGCCGTCGCGGCAGCGGGATTTGCAGCGCGAACCGGTGCATTCTATCGGCCGTAGACCGCGACGCGTTGGACCCGGACTCGAAAAGCTTCTCCGCTGCATCCCTGGGAGCCGATACTGGGCGCTCGTTTCGAGATCGAGGATCGCAACCATCTACCGCTTGGGACGTACACGACGTTCTGCTCAAACTCTTCGCAGACTCATTTTCGTGGTGCGAGGGTCTCGCACACGCCGAATGAGCTTTGTAACCCTCTGGTTACCTCGCGATGGGTTCAGACCACCGACGGCTTCGCCCTCAAAGGCTATGAAAAGCGATGACGACCCAGTAACATCATGTGTGTTTTGAGGTTACGGGCCAACTCACCCTGAGGAAGATAGGGGTCTCAATAATGCATACTCAGACCCTTGCGGTCAGGGATGAAGCGACCACCACCCTTTTGTCCGATGCCGGCCATTGGAGTGCGATCACATAGTTCCAAGAACCCGTTCGTGAGCACGTTCGCCAATCGCCTTCCCGGTGTGCGAAACAGGGCATTCTTTGTATCAGACCTCCTACTGATACCGGGTTGCGCTCTTCTCGCGTTCGCGGCACGGTTTGACGGACATTGGGATCCCGAGTTGACGCGTGTCTTCCGCACATTCCTGCTCGCTTCGCTCCCGCTCAAGTTCGCTCTCTTCTTCGCCTTGGGCTTATATCGCCGCCTGTGGCGATATGCGAGCATCAGTGATCTCGAGATCCTCGTCATGGCGTCTGCCGCGTGCGCCGTGGTGGATGGTGTGCTGGGTGGACTCCTACTGCCGTATCTGGGAATCATTCCGAGCCGGATTTCCTATGCGGTAATTCTCCTCAATGCGTGCCTCTGCGCATTGGCGATCACGCTGCCGCGCCTCGCGATTCGGATGATGGTGCGACGCGACAGGAGGTCCCATCGAGACAATGCGCGTCGCGCTATTGTAGTTGGGGCAGGTGTCGCCGGTGGCATGATCGTGCGGGAGTTGATCGAGAACGCTCAGTTGGGGATCACGCCGGTCGCGATGCTGGACGATGACCCCCGCAAGCACGGACTGCGTCTGCACGATGTCCCAGTGCTCGGCTCTCTTAACGCGCTCGAAAAGATCGCGCGTGAGGTCGCGGCAACGGATGTGGTAATCGCGATGCCGTCGGCGCCGGGCCGCATGCTTCGCGGCGTGCTGCGCCAAGCCACCGACGCCGGACTGACAACCAGAACGGTTCCCGGCCTCTACGAGATTCTGTCGGGCGAAAAACGCGTCAATGCGCTGAGGCAGATCGAGATTCAAGATCTCCTTCGCCGAGAGCCGATCCAAACGGACTTGGCGCAATTGGCATCTCTTGTGACGGGCAAGGTAGTCATGGTTACCGGCGCCGGCGGCTCGATCGGGAGTGAGCTATGCCGACAGCTTGCTCGGTTGGAGCCAAAAAAGATCATCGCGCTGGGACGAGGCGAGAATTCGATCTTCGAGCTACTCCAAGAGTTCTCGCGCTCATTCCCGCGCGTGAGAATCGTCCCTGTTATTGCCGATGTGCGGGATCACAACCGGATGTCGTGCGTGCTCAGCGAACACCGGCCTTTCTCGGTCTTCCATGCCGCCGCACACAAGCATGTGCCGCTCATGGAGGCCAACGTAACTGAAGCAGTTCTCAACAACGTGCTTGGCACCCAAAACGTTGTCACGTTGAGCTTGGAGAACGACGTTGAACACTTCGTGCTCATCTCGACCGACAAAGCAGTTCGGCCGACGAGTGTCATGGGTGCTACCAAGCGAATCGCGGAGCATGTGGTGCATCAGTGCGCGCTCCAATCGCGATGCGGCTACGTGTCCGTTCGCTTCGGGAACGTGCTTGGAAGTCGAGGGAGTGTCGTGCCGACGTTCATGCGACAGATTGCAGACGGGGGTCCAGTGACGATTACCCATCCCGACATGACACGGTATTTCATGACGATTCCGGAGGCGGTGCAGCTGGTATTACAGGCCGCTGCCTTCGGCATCGAAGGGGAGGTGTTCGTGCTAGACATGGGTGAACCCGTCCGCGTTTTCGACCTTGCGACGGATCTCATTCGCTTGTCCGGACTTGAGCCCGACGTCGATATCGATGTTCACTTCACTGGCACGCGTCCGGGCGAGAAGCTGTACGAGGAGCTGTTTTTCACCGGTGCCGATGTAACACCGACCCTGCATCCGAAGATCCTGCGCGCACGCGACGCGGAAGCCGCTTCCCATAATCAGGTCGACATCGACAAACTGATTCAGGCGGCGCGAGACAATAAGTCGGCGGGGCAGATTCGACGTTTGATCTTGAACCTCGTGCCCGAGTATGCGGGAGAGCTCGACACCGGGGAGTTTACGATTCGTGTAGATGAAGATCTGGGAAGCACTATCCCGGCGGATGTGCATGACGGCATCGACATTCCAGATTTGCATGCACAGGCGTCTGCTACCTAGTGCGGCGTCATTCCCCAAAAACCTCACTGCTTCGGAGTCCGTCGCCCTGAGTGCATGACGCGAGGCGCGGTTTGTGCTTCGACGGCTTGCTACTGCACGGCGAGCGAAATCCGACCCAATCTTCCTTGGCGCCAGTCCGAATAGCCGCCGTGCCTCGGATGCACGCCGCCTCCCGACCTGAACCTCAATGCGAGTCCTGATCCTTGGTGCAACCGGCATGCTAGGTAGCGCCGTGTACAAAAAGTTCGCTGCTGACGACAAGCATGAGGCATGGGGAACCCTTCGCTCCTCTGGCGACAGGCGGTATTTCGCTGAAGCGCACCGCGGGCGCCTAATTGATGGCATCGACGTAACGAATAGCGATTCGTTAGTGGCAGTCGTGAATCGCGTGCGTCCGGATGTGGTCATCAATGCCGTCGGCGTGATCAAGCAGCTTGCGGCCGCCAATGATCCGTTGATCGTGCTGCCGATCAACGCGATGTTCCCTCACCGGCTCGCCGCTCTATGCGGCCTAGTGGGCGCGCGCATGATTCAGGTCAGCTCAGACTGCGTGTATTCCGGCAACACTGGGAACTATGTGGAGTCTGATCTCTCTGACGCCGAAGACCTCTATGGGAAATCGAAGTACATCGGCGAAGTACACGACCAACCGCATGCCGTCACCCTTCGGACGTCCGGAATTGGGCATGAGCTGTATTCCAAGAACGGTCTGCTGGAATGGTTCCTGGCACAGGAGGGCCAGGTGAAGGGATTCGCCAAGGCCATCTACTCGGGCCTGCCGTGGGACGAACTGGCACGCGTCATTCAGGACGTCGTATTGCCGAACGCCGAGCTGAGCGGACTCTATCACGTCTCAACGAAACCCATCTCGAAACTGGCGCTGCTGGAGCTCATCGCCGACGTCTACGGGAAGAAAATTGCAATTGAGCCCGACCATACAGTCCGCATCGATCGCTCGTTGAATTCAGATCGATTCTCAAAGGCAACCGGGTATGTGGCTGCTGAGTGGCCGGAGCTCGTCGCCGAAATGCATGAACACCGATCCTGAGCCGCGGAAGCCTATTCATGTTTGACGACAAGACACTGATGATCACCGGCGGCACTGGCTCGTTTGGCAATGCGGTGCTCAATCGCTTTCTCGAAACAAGCATCCGCGAGATTCGCATCTTCAGCCGTGACGAGAAGAAGCAGGAGGACATGCGGATCCGGCTCGCCAACGACAAGGTCAAGTTCTACATCGGGGATGTTCGCAACGCCGATAGTCTCGCCCAGGCGATGGTCGGTGTGGACTACGTCTTTCACGCGGCCGCGCTCAAGCAGGTGCCGTCGTGCGAATTCTATCCAATGGAAGCCGTGCGCACGAACGTGCTCGGTACGGAGAATGTGCTGAATGCGGCGGTCGCGTCACGGGTGAAGCGCGTGGTCTTGTTGAGCACGGACAAGGCGGTGTATCCGATCAACGCGATGGGCATGTCGAAGGCGATGGCCGAGAAGCTTCTCGTGGCGAAAGCGCGCATGCTGCCGGATGAGGGAACGATCATGTGTGCGACGCGCTACGGCAACGTGATGGGTTCGCGCGGCTCGGTCATTCCGCTGTTCATCAGCCAGCTGAAAAAGGGGCAGCAGCTGACCGTGACCGATCCCAACATGACTCGCTTTCTCATGTCGCTCGACGATTCGGTGAATCTCGTGCTTCACGCATTCGAGCACGGTCGTCAGGGCGACATCTTCATTCAAAAGGCGCCGGCGTCCACCGTTGGAGACCTTGCTGCAGCACTCAGTGAGATGTTGAATCGCGACGCCGCGATTCGAGTGATCGGAACGCGCCACGGCGAAAAGCTCTACGAGACGCTCGTCTCTCGCGAGGAGATGGCGAGGTCCGAGGATCGCGACCGCTACTTCCGCGTGCGCGCCGATGATCGTGACTTGAACTACAAGAAGTACTTCGTCGAGGGTGAGCAGCGAATCTCGGAACTCGACGACTACACCTCCCACAACACGCATCGGCTCGACGTTCCAGCGATCAAGACACTGCTCTCGACGCTCGACTACATGGCGAGTGAACTTGATGCGTAAGGTGATGACGCTCGTCGGCACACGGCCTGAATTGATCAAGATGAGCCGGGTCATCGCCGAATTGGACAGGCAGGTTCAGCACGTGCTCGTCCATTCGGGACAGAACTACGACTTTGAGTTGAATCAGGTGTTCTTCGATGATCTCGAGATACGTAAGCCTGATCATTTTCTTGGAGCGGCGGGAGACACGCCGAGCAAGACGATCGCCGAGGTCATCTCCAAGACCGACGACGTGCTCACTCTCGAAAAGCCGGACGCAATCCTGCTCTACGGTGACACCAACACCGGGATGGCGGTCATCGCCGCCAAGCGGCACAAGATTCCAGTCTTCCACATGGAAGCCGGCAATCGCTGTTTCGATGAGCGCGTGCCGGAGGAGCTCAACCGGAAAGTTCTGGATCATCTCAGCGACATCAATATGGTTCTGACTGAGCACGCGCGACGGTACCTGATCGCCGAGGGCATCAGGCCCGAGACGATCATCAAGACCGGATCGCACATGGAGGAAGTGCTCGACTACTACAAGCCCAAGATCGAGGCGTCCGACGTCCTGTCTCGAAACGGACTTGAGACGGGCAAGTTCTTCGTTGTCAGTGCGCACCGCGAAGAGAACGTCGACACACCGAGCAACCTGCGTGACTTTCTCGACACGTTGCGAGCCCTCGTGGCCGAGTATCAGTATCCGATCATCGTGTCCACGCACCCACGCACTAGAAAGCGTCTCGAGGCACTCGGCGAATCGGTGGAGCATCCGTTGATTCGATTTGTGAGCCCGTTCGGACTGCTCGACTACATCAAGTTGCAGATGGAGGCGTTCTGTATCCTCTCGGACAGTGGGACGATAACGGAGGAAGCGTCACTCCTCAATCTTCCAGCGGTCACGATCCGGAACGCGCACGAGCGGCCCGAAGGAATGGACGAGGGCACGCTGATCATGTGCGGCCTGAAGAAGGACAGGGTGCTGGAGGCGGTGAAGATCGTGACGAGCCAGCACGATCGCCACCGGCGCGTCTTTTCACTCGTGAAGGACTACCACGCCGGTCCGGTCTCAAAGAAAGTGGTGCGGATTGTGATCAGTTACATCGACTACGTGAACCGCACCGTATGGCGTCATGGCGACGAGTAGCGTCCAAGTTGCGGGACGTGGGGTGTGCGACACCCGCTTCACCGAACGTGGCCTCGCACCTAACGGTATTCCCGTATGTTCGCTCAGCGAGAAGCGTCGGCTGGACTGTGCTCCGTCTGGCCTTCGTCTCGGAACGCTGTACCCGAGAGTGCCCGCGGGTTGAGCGCGAACAGCATCAAGAGTAGATACGATGCCGATGTGCGGGTAAAGGATACCGTCGCGAATTACGCTGATGGCCCTATACTGAGCGCTCGTGGCCAGCAAGTGAGCGCAGATAGTATGGTCGCAGTCGACACGCATTCCACGCGACCTCTGTTGCTCGTTTTCGCCTGCGGCGAATGACCAAGGCTCTTGCGATCGGTATCGAAAGCGTCGCTAGCGATGCACAATGGCTGGCCGTCACTTCGCGAGCGACACACCGCAGCCGACTACCCGCGTATCAAAGTCCCCATTTCGAGATGGCCATATGATCAGAGCAATGCTGCGCCGGCAATGGGAACGTATCTTCGGAGGGCTGGACGGTCAGTACGTCCGAGAATTGAACGAGGCGATCGGACCTTCGAGCGGAACGCTCCTCGATGTCGGCTGTGGCTTCAACTCGCCCGTGCAGTTGCTCTCGCACCGACCGGAGCGTCTCGTCGGCATCGACGGATATTTGCCGGTGATCGAGCAGAGCCGCGCAAAGGGCATCCATGACGAATATCACCTGATGTCGTTGCTGGACATCGAGAAAGAATTCGGACCGAAGTCGTTCGACTGTGTGCTGGCGTCCGACGTCATAGAGCACTTCCTCGAAGGAGATGCAGCCGACCTCATCGCGCAGATGGAGCTGGTGGCGCGAAAGAAAGTCATTCTGTACACGCCGAATGGCTTTCTTCCGCAGGGCGAAGAGTATGGCAACGCCTACCAGCGGCATCTCTCGGGCTGGAGTGCCGCGCAGATGGAGGCGCGCGGGTACCGCGTCGTCGGCATTGAGGGGTTGCGGTGTTTGCGGGGCGAGATGGCTCGCATCCGGTGGCGACCGTGGCGGTTCTGGCTTACCGTCTCCCTTCTCAGCCAGCGGCTCGTGCGCAACAGGCCGAGATTCGCTTTTCGAATTCTCTGCGTATTGGAGCGGCAATGAGGAGAACACGAGTCTCACAGGGGTCGGGACGGGGCAGGCTTTTCGCGTGAGTAGAGTGCGCAGGAACGTCGTCGCGAACTTTGTGGGACGTGGGTGGGGGATCGTGTCGGTGTATCTGTTCGTTCCCCTGTACCTCAGGTTCCTCGGCGTCGAGGCATATGGACTCGTCGGCGTGTACTCCACGTTGGCGGCCCTTCTGGCGCTTGCAGACGTCGGACTCACTGCGACGTTGAGCCGCGAGATGGCGCGGTTGGCCATGCTCGAGGGCTCGGAGGGCAGGATGCGCGATCTGCTCAGGACCTATGAGGTCGCCTATTTGTCGATCTCGCTCGCGTCGATGGTAGGGCTTTGGATTGTGGCACCCTATCTGGCGCTCCACTGGTTGCGTGCCGGTGCGCTGACCCCTGAGGTGATCACGACGGCAATCCGGGCGATGGGCATCGCGATCGCCTTCCAGCTGCCAGCTGGGCTATACAACGGCGGACTCCTTGGTCTCCAGCGTCAGGTTAGCTACAACGTGCTTCAGGTGGCTTGGGGACTTATACGTGGCGTCGGGTCGGTTGCGGTGCTATGGCTGGTCTCGCCGACAATCATCGCCTTTGCGTGGTGCCAGCTCATTTTCAACGCGATCTATTTCGCCGCGGTGCGCGTGACTCTCTGGCGCGCCATGCCGGCGCCGACGCTGCGCCCGCGGTACGATCAGATCCTCCTGCGTGAAAGTTGGCGATACGCCGCGGGCATGGCGAGCATTTCTGTACTCTCCGCCTTTCTGACC
The DNA here is from genome assembly GCA_028287345.1 of Gemmatimonadota bacterium. Classification (GTDB taxonomy): domain Bacteria; phylum Gemmatimonadota; class Gemmatimonadetes; order Gemmatimonadales; family Gemmatimonadaceae; genus AG11. The sequence continues at coordinate 33,599 of JAQBPV010000353.1, read as the reverse complement.
CAGACCGACAAGCTTGTGGTCAGTAAGGTCCTGCCGCTCGCGATGCTCGGATACTATTCGCTAGCAGGGACGCTGGCCTCGGTCCCACTGATGCTCGCCACACCTGTCGGGTTAGCCATCTTCCCGAGGCTGACAGGACTGGTCGCCGTCGGCGAACGAGACGCGGTAACGGCTTTGTACCATCGAGCTTGCAGCTTGGTGAGCATCGTCGTTTTGCCCTGTGCGCTGACGTTTCTATTTTTTTCGGATAGGCTGCTGCTCGCCTGGACGGGTTCTACGTCCGTCGCACGGGAGGTAGGTGCAACCACCTCATTGCTGCTGGCCGGCCAGATCATGCAGGCGATTACTGTCATCCCGTTCTACCTCGCTTTAGCCTACGGGCAGACGCGGTTGATCGTGCGCATACAGCTGGGAGGAGTACTGGTAATCATACCGCTGCTTATCATACTCGTCAGCCGCGTCGGCCTACTCGGGGCCGGCGTCGCGTGGTTGGCAATGAATGTTTGCACGCTGTTCCCGTACATGTACTTGCTTCATCGACGCTTCCTTCATGGCGAGTTGAAGACCTGGGTGCGGCGCGACGTGGGTCGCCCGCTGGCCGCGTCGCTTGTGGTCGCGCTGGCCGGTCGATGGCTCTTGCCGCTGCCTACTGCGCGAGTTGCGATGGTCGCCGTCATCGGGCTTGTGTGGGTCGTGTCCGCCACTGCCGCCGCGCTGAGCGTGCCGGAGTGGAGATGGATGCTCGTGAGGCAGGCGAGGCAACGCATCCCAGCCCGATGACAACTGACCCTCGCTCCCGACCCCTCCTCAGCATCGTTGTCCCGACTCGCAATCGAGCTGCATATGCGATCTCGGCAATCCAGAGCATTCTGGAGATCGACGATAGTCGACTCGAACTCGTCGTGCAGGACAATAGCGACGAGCGGGATCTGGAGGAGTGGCTGACGGCGCGGCCGGTCGATCGGCGGCTCAAGTACAACCACTCGCGTACCCCGCTGTCGTTCATTCATAATTTCGATGCCGCCGCACGTCTGACAAGCGGTGAGTACCTCTGCTTCATCGGCGACGACGACGGCGTGAATCCCGAAATCGTCGCAGCGGCAGCGTGGGCCAGCGCCCAGGATTTAGACGCGCTGGTCGTGAAATCGTCGAGTCACTATCTGTGGAGAGGCACCGGACTCGCATCCACGCTCTTCACCGAAGTGACCGGAGGGACGCTCACCATTGGCGACTTCAAGTGCACTGTCGTGTGGGCCGACGTGGAGCAAGAGGTCCGGGCACTGCTGCGCAACGGAGGGCTCTACTATCTCGATGCGGGCCTCCCGAAGCTGTACCACGGACTGGTGCATCGGCGGTGCCTCGAGGCGGTTTACAACAAGACCGGCGCATACTTCGGCGGCCTGAGTCCTGATACGTACGCCTCACTCGCGATTGCCTGTGTGGCGAGGCGCGTTGCGGTCATCGACTACCCGCTCACCATTCCGGGATCTTGCGCCGTCAGCGGCGCCATTCTCGAGGGTGCACACAAGCGGCACTCGAAGCGACTGGCCGACGCGCCGCATCTCCGCCATCGCGGCGAGTACGAGTGGAGCCCGCTCGTTCCCCGCGTATATACCGTAGAATCGATCTGGGTGGATTCGAGCCTCGCTGCGTTGCGCGACATGGGTCGGGACGACCTCATCTCGCAGCTCGATCTGCCCCGGCACGCGGCCTTGAACATCAGCGCGAACGATGGAGTCACGCGGGCCGTACTGCGTGACTTTGTCAGTGGGTTGCGCGCAATGCACAGGAGTGTCCCCGGAGGCGTGGCTCTCCTGGCGTGGAGACTTGCGCTCCGCAAGCTGGATGGAGGCGCTCGGCTGATGCAGCGAGTACGGAATCGTCTGCAGATGATTCTGGGACGACGAGCGGTGCAACAGATCGATGACCTCGAGGACATGGTCCAGGCGACGCACGCCCTGACAGCCTTCCTCGCGGGGCGTGGCCAAACCTTCAGTCGCGTTGTGTCGTCGTCCGTGCTGGGTAACACGCAGCCGATGCGGAGTTCCGGGCGCGAATGACCGCGACCCTGCTGCTCGGCACGTTTTCAATCCTGTTGGCGTACCTGGCCCAATACAAGAATTTTCGATGGGCACTGAAGGGCGCGTTCCTCCTGATCTTCTTATTCCTCGCGCTCCGGTACGACTTCGGCAATGACTACATGGCGTATGCTGGCGCGTACGATGGTACCAACAATCTCGCCGTCCTCTGGGAGCCGGGATGGGTCTATCTGAGTGACGTGTTCCGGCCCCTCGGATTCTTCGCAATGATCGCCGCGTTGGCTTTGCTCAACAGCGTGGTGTTTTACCGGTTCATCGAACGAAACGTTCCTCCCAATCTGTACTGGATGGCGGTCTGCATCTACGTGTGGAATCCGGACTTCATGCTGATCCATTCCTCGGCGATGCGGCAGTCCGTCGCGATTACGCTGTTCATCTTCTCGGTGGAATATCTGTATCGTCGGAATTTCGTGCGGTACATGCTCTGCGTCACGCTGGCGTCGCTGTTTCACTTCAGCGCACTGGTCCTCATCCCAGCTTACTTCGTCATCCGACCCGACCGGCGCTTGACCCGCGTCTCTGCCTCGGTCCTCTTCGCACTGTACATCGGGCTGTTCGTCTTCGGAAGCACGCTCTCAGGGTACCTGACGCAGTTCCTCGGCGTGTTCTTCACGCACTATGCCCTCTACGAGGACGTTGGCGTTGTGCGGTCGGGGCTCGGATTTCTGCTGTTGACGGGCCTGTTCATCGTCACGATGTATTATGCAAGGGAGCAGCGTGGGGAATTGTCCGTCATCTTTCAAATTGCGATCATCAGCTTTCTGCTCGCGCCGCTGACGCTGATCCTCGAAATCATGGGTCGCATCGGGATGAATTTCGCGCCGGCGACGCTCGTGACCTATCCCGTCATCGTCACCTGCCTGAAACGGTCCATAAGCAAGGCGGTTTACGTGACGATCCTGCTCGCGTTCGTGGCCTTCAAGTTCATCAATTTCTTCGGCACAGCGAGTTGGCTAGAGTACTTCGGGACGTACCATTCCATCTTCTCGACGCAATGGCGCTAGCGAGTGCGTCGGTCAGGGTAGAGCCCAGTAGGAGGCTCGCCGGATGAATATCTTGCACGTCAGCAATACGGATCTGGCGGGCGGCCGCTTCACGGGGCTTTACATGCAGCGCGCGCTCGGAGTGAGTCACCGTGTGGACATGGCGGTGTGGAACCGGACGAGCGAAAGTGCGTCCGTTCATCAGTTGCCGCCGCGCAATCGCCTGTTGCATGGCCTCGCCGACGCGGTGGGGAGTGTCGCTGACCGCGCGGGCTTCGACGGACTGCTCGGCACGAGCGGGTGGATGTTGCCCGCCACCGATTGCTTCAAGAAAGCCGATGTCGTCCATCTGCATCTCATCCACGGTGGAGCCAACTTCAGCATCCTGTCGTTGCCGTCGCTGAGTCGTCGCAAACCACTTGTCTGGACGTTGCACGATCCGTGGGCGAGTACGGGCGGGTGCGAGCATTCCTTCGAATGCGTCAAATGGATGACAGGATGCGCTGCACCATGTCCGCACCCGAGGCGTACCGCGTTGTTCATGCGCTCTTCTACGCATCCGCACTGGGAGGTCAAACGGCGGGTCTACGAGCGCGCGGATGTCACTCTCGTCGTCGCGTCACAGTGGATGGAGCAGCGCATCGCCAACAGCCCGCTGCTCCGTCACCTGCCGTGTCATCGCATCCCCTTCGGAATCGACCTGTCGGTCTTCAAACCGATGAACAAGGCCGAGGCGAGACGCATATTGGGCATCCCGACCGGTCACAAGGTCATCGCGTTCCGCGATGTCGGCCTGGCATCCGATCGATTCAAGGGTATGCGGTGGTTGAGGGATGCACTCCAGTTGTATACTCCTGACACGCCCACTACCCTTTTGATCCTCGAGGACGGCAAGGGGTTCGCGGAGCTGTCTACAAAGTACGACGTGCGGCCGATGGGTTGGGTGGACGGGGAGGAGCTGGCCCGAGTCCTGGGGGCGGCGGACGCCTTCGTCATGCCGTCGATTCAGGAGTCGTTCGGGCTCATGGCGGTCGAGGCGATGGCGTGCGGCACGCCTGTTGTCGTGGCCGACGGCACGGCATTGCCGCAGGTCATCGACGCGCCTGTCGGTGGTGTAGTGGTTCCGCCGATGGACCGCGAGGCGTTGATCGGTGCCCTCAAGCAACTTCTGGACAACGACGAATTGCGAGCGAAGATCGGGGTACAGGCGCGGCAACTCGCGGAGCGTGAGTACTCGCTTGATCTGTACGGCCAGCGTCACCTCCGCCTGTATGCTGAGGTGATCGAGAGGCATGCCGAGAGGACTCGACGAACTGCCGCCTCGATGAAGCCTTCACTGGGAACATGACCACGTGACAACGACTGATCGACCCCCCGAGAACGCGGACGAGAACAACTTCTCGATCGTCGAGGTGGCGGCGTTCTTCCTTCGCCACCGAAGGATGATCATCGGCTTGGCGGGCCTGCTGTTCGTGATCACCGTGACGACGCGCTTGCTCTCCGCACGGCAATACGCGTCCTCCGCGTCCTTCGTGCCGCAGTCGAGCAACCTCTCGGGGCTGAGTGGTCTAGCGGCGCAATTCGGCGTCGCGGCGCCCGGACAGGATGCGGTCGAGACGCCGGCATTCTACGGGGAGCTACTCAAGACGCGCGAGCTCATTACGAGCGTGCTGTTGAGCAAGTACACCTTCCCGACCGACACCGGGGTTGTTACCGCGACGCTGGCGGACCTTCTTCCGACGGGCGAGGGGTCCCCGCAGATGAAGCTGTCGAAGGCGGTCGATATGTTGACTGCGTCGCTCAAGGTGGACGTGAAGGCCCGTACTGGCGTCGTGTCGATGCGCCTCGCGATGCCGAATCCCACGCTCGCGCAGGAGGTTGTCCAGCGGTTCCTGGACGAGGTGAACCGCTTCAACGTGGAGCGGCGAACCTCGAAGGCTGGTGCGGAGCGACGCTTCATGGAGAGTCGCTCGGAGCAACTTCTCCTCGAGTTGCGTGACGCAGAGAACCGACTGCAGGCGTTTCTGACGGCCAATCGTGACTATCGCAATTCTCCCGATCTCACCTTCCGGCACGACCGCCTCGCCCAGGAGATGGAGTTCCGGCGCAGCGTCTATAACACCGTAGCCCAGGCCGTTGAGAAGTCACGCATGGACGAGGTGCGCGACACGCCGGTCATTACAATAATCGAGAAGCCTATCGTCCCGGCGCGCCCGGAGGGCAGAGGCACCGCAAAATTCGGCCTGTTCGCGCTAATTGGGGGCACGGTTCTCGGGATGGGCATCGGCTTTGTGAGGGATGAAGTCACGCGTCGCCGCGCCGCGTCGGACCCCGAATTCGCTGCCCTCTCACGGTACCTAGCCGACACGCGACACGACTTTGATGCTGTGCGCCGCGGTTTCCGTCGCAAGAGGGTAAAGAGTCCACAGTGAACGAGAGGTGCGTCCCGGATCCCAAGGCAGCCCAGGATCCTCGATGACACAACCTGTCCACGACTGCCGGCTGCTCATCGCGTGGATGAATCAACGCGTCCCTTAGAGCGTATCGCACAATCCCACTACACGAGCTCTGCCGCCAGTTCGGGCGTGTAGAACTGCGAAGCGTTCTTAACTGAACAGTCTAGCAAAGAAATGAAGACACCAGGCGTTGGAGAGCCCTCTCCGCTTTTTACTGTAATCATCCCGACCAAGAATCGGGCTCAATACCTGTATCACACACTTCGCACCTGCATGATGCAGGAATACGAACGGCTGGAGATCATCGTCTCGGACGATGGCAGTACCGAAAACAATCGCGAGATTGTCGAAGAGGCGTCTCGGCGGGATTCGCGCGTACGCTTCATGTCGCATGACCCTGGCATTGGCATGCGAGACAATTTCGAGTTTGCGCTGGCTCAAGCCAAGCCGGGATACGTCATTGCCTTGGGAGGCGATGATGGTCTGTTGCCGGGCGGGATTGAAGGCATGCGAGACACATTGAGAGACACGGGAACGGAGTTGCTGACATGGCCGGCGCCGATCTACACGTATCCCAATGTCCGAGGCGCGAATGGTCAGCTGGCCATCTATCATACGAGGGGTACCAGGGTCGTCGAGTCTCAACAGTTCCTCGCGCGACAGTCCAAGAACCTCCACTACCTCAGTGACATCGAATGTCCGATGTTCTATGTCAAAGGTGTGGCGTCGACGAAACTGATCGACCAAGTGCGGAGCCGGACTCCGGATGGACGGTTCTATTCGTGCCCGACGCCCGATGGCTATTCAGGAATCGTCCTTGCCGGAGAGACACCTCGGTTCGCCTTCTCCAGCCAACCTTTCGCGTTGTATGGGCTGTCGCCGGACTCTCAGGGACTCGCCTATCTGTCGAACGAGGCGAAGGGGAAGGAGGCCTCGCAGTCGTTCGTGCAGAGCGTCGCATCGAGGCCAATGCATCCCGAACTCGCGTCTCAGCCCTATTCGCCATTGATCACGCTGATGACGGTGGACTACCTGCTCACGGCCAGGGACCTCCCGGGATGGGCAGGCACCATTCCTCCGATCAACTATCGCCAAGTGTTGCTGAACAGCCTAAACGAATTGGCACACGCGCTCTACGGAGAGGAGAGGATGCGTCGCGAACTGGCGATTCTGAATCAGATCGCGGAGTTCCATGGGTTGAGTGAGTTCTTCCTGGAAAAGGCACGCAACGCCAAACGAAATAGCAAACGCAATGCCTTTGAGGGCAGCGGAATCAATACAAGCGCCTTCTTCGTTGATGGCGCGACCTATGGGATTCGAAATATCTTCGACGCGGCGTACGCTGCGAAGTTCCTGTTCCAGGCCTATGCGGACATGCGGCCTACGACGTTGGCAGAATTGCTGGCGAAGTCGGTGATGTACCGCTTGCGGGCAATGGGCAAAGGAGCCGCATTTCCGCCAGAGTCCGAGTGGAGAACGCCTCTTGCACCGGCCGATCGCACGTCGGTGTAGCGTCGTTCAACGCCTGGGAGCCACGGATACCTAGGGTCGTGCGCTTCGCGGCTCACAACGATACTCGTCTGCATGGTCGGAGTCGCCGTTGATCGGCAGCATCGAGTAGTCATAGGCTTCAAGGGCTACCCGGCAGGACATCCGCAACGCGTCGGAATGCACAGAGAGAAAAATCGTGCAATGACCACGGGACAAGGTGTCCGCCGCGCCGCGCAATACTTCCATCTCTGCTCCCTCTACGTCGATCTTGATGACATCAGGCCCTCGTCCAACGCGAGCGACGAGCGCGTCGATAGTGATCGCCGGTACGAGCGCCAGAACCGCAGACGAGGGGACGCTTTGAGCGAGGTCAACTCTGTCGATATCGGTGAGGTGGCCAAGCGCATGATTGTTCCCGATCGCGAAGTTCTTGACGCCGAATTGATCCGATACCGCAGCGGTGACGATGGAGACGTTGTCCAATCGGTTGATTTCCACATTTCTTGCGAGACGAACCACGTTCGACGTCAGCGGCTCTATTGCCACAACCTGTCCAGTTGGACCGACAGCACGGCCGGCGAGAACGGTGTAGTAACCAGCGTTTGCGCCGACGTCGAATACGGTCATGCCGCGTACCAGATGCCGTAGCAATTCAGCCGTCTGCTCCGGCTCGACCAGACCGAGAAATACAGATGCGCCGCCACCTGTGCCGGCGAGGCTTCCGTGAACGAAGCGAGCTCCCTTCATCTGTCCGCGGAGAACAGGATATGGCAACCGCGGCAGAAGGCGCGCGAGGTTGCGTCCGATGGACCGTCCTAGGCGGGAAATGCTATTGGAGCTCATGCGCCGTCGCGTCTGATGAATGAAGGTCTGATGTCATGAGGAAAGCAGAGCAACTGGTCGGCCAAATTGAAGCGCGAATGAATATGACTCGATGCGAGGAGGGCGCGCCAGAAACATGTGGTGCTCCTCTTGAGTTGCACAGCGCGGGACGCGCACTCAGCGGCACTCAGCGGCTAGTGAGTGTATCGGATTTGCGAAAAGTACAGTGTACGTCGAATGGCCTATCACCATCTGAAGATCGGTGATTCGCAGTGATGGCGGCCATGGCGTTGGCGAAGCGAAACGACGTGAGTATGATACTCAATCCATTCGGACGTCGTCGGACCAAGTCATCGTGATGGCCGTTCCGGTCCGATCTTATTAGGATCGCGGAGCGGAATCATGCTCGTCTACGATGGCATCGTATTCAGCCTGCAACGAGCAGGTGGGATCTCGGTCCTCTTTACCGAAATCCTTTCTCGCCTCCCAGCGACGGGCTATGAGTTGGTAGGTTTTCGCCATTCGCCGCCTCCGGCGCTCGTAGAGTCAACCTATACCTTCCAATCGCCGCGAGTCCTGGAGCGATACCGTCGTGCGCGGGTGAATGGTCGGTGCGATCTATTTCACTCGACGTATTACCGACTCCCGGAAATCGGCCGCTGCAAGGTCGTGACGACGGTTTATGATTTCGTCTACGAGCGGTTTGCTCCGGTGCATCGGCGAGTTGTTCACTCGGCGCAGAAGCGAAAAGCGATCGAAGGTGCGGATATCCTCATCTGTATCTCAGAGAGCACTCGACGGGACATGGTTGACTTCGTAGGTCCGGCGCACGCCGCTCGCGCCGTCGTTGTTCCATTAGGCGTGTCCGAGGAATTCCGCGCGATTCCCCACACAGACATCCTCCCGCAGGTGCTCTTTGTCGGCGCTCGTAGCGGATACAAGAACTTCAGGGCGCTCGTCGACGCACTCGCGGGGCTGCCGGATCTCAATCTGGTCTGTGTCGGTGGTGGTCCATTCACGGCCGACGAGACCGACTTGTTGCAACGGCGCATCCCCTTGCGCTACCGCTCGTTGGGATACGTGTCCACGGGGGAGCTCAACCTTCAGTACAACCAGTCGCTGTGCTTGGTGTATCCGTCGCTTTACGAAGGATTTGGCATTCCCATTCTCGAGGCGATGCGAGCCGGATGTCCGGTGATCGCGGTCAATCGGTCGTCAATCCCAGAGGTCGCCGGCGATGCCGCGTTACTACTGGAAAATGGACATCCCGAGGAGATACGGTCCGCTATTCAGCGTCTAATGGTGTCGCAAAACAGGCAGGAGCTCGTCGCGAAGGGCATGACTCAGGCGGCGAAATTCAGTTGGCATGAGACGTACCGACAGACACTGGCGGTCTACGAGGCATTGTCGGGGAAGGCCGTCGTGTGAGGTCACAATTCCACCGGCCGCACCTACACGACGCGAACGCTATGCGTCGAGTATTCCACGAACGGCCTCGATGACGCGCTCGACGTCTTCAGCGGTCATTCCGCTGTAGATGGGTAGGCTCACCGCGCCGCGATATCCGCGCTCAGAGTTGGGGAACATCTCTGGCGTGAGCGCGAACGTGTCGCGCCAGTACGGATGATGGTGGAGCGGAATGAAGTGCACGCTGCAGCCGACTCCGCGCGCATACATCTGATCGATGAACGCGTCCCGGCTCAGTGGGGCATCGTCCGTAAGTCGAGCTACGAACAGATGCCATGAGTGGATGTCCCCCGGCAGTGCTCTGGCGGGCAGGAGGAGCGGCAGATCGGCGAATTCCGCCAGGAACTGCTCCGCGATCTCTGCACGTCGCTTCGCCATTTCGAAGACACGTTCGAGCTGAACCAACCCGAGCGCAGACGCGATGTCCGTGAGGTTGTACTTGAATCCAGGCGCGACGACCTCGTACTGCCACGCAGGAGTCGTCGAGACATAGCGTGCAAAGGCATCGCGGCTGATGCCGTGCAGCCGCATGATGCCGCATCGCGTCGCAACGTCGGAGCGTGACGTCACCACCATTCCGCCCTCACCGGTGGACAGCGTCTTGTTTGCATAGAAGCTGAAGACGCTGGCGTCGGTCGCGAAGCTGCCAATCATGCGGCCGCGAAAGGTCGACGGGAGCGCATGCGCGGCATCATCGACCACTGCTAGCCCACGTCGCTGCGCCATCGCCAAAATCGAATCCATGTCGCACGCGAGGCCGGCGAAATGCACGGGCATGATGACCTTCGTCCGCGACGTCACCGCGGCCTCTAGGCGGTCCACGGTCACGTTCAACGTGGAGTGGTCCACATCCACGAAGACGGGTTCAGCGCCCAGGTACCGTACGACCTCCGCCGAAGCGGTGAAGGTATAATCGGGAACGATGACCTCGTCACCGGGAGAAACTCCGACTGCCTCGAGCGCTAGATGAAGTCCGGCAGTGGCCGAGTTCACCGCAAGAGCATGCGCGCCCGGTTGCACTACATCGGCAAAACGGCGCTCGAACTCCTTCGTCCTGGGCCCTGTGGTGAGCCAGCCAGAGCGAAGACACTCGACAACAGCGGAAATCTCGGGCTCTCCAATGTCTGGTCGCGCAAATGGCAAGAAGGGCAGTTGCGTCTGCGTCATAGAAACGGGCAAGAGGTTGATGGGCAAGTCACTCGCCTCGGTGCTCCCTTTTGAGATCTTCCGCGGTGCCATGTCGACGCGCAGGAACGAAGCGGCGAAGTGGTGGAAACAACTCGAATGCCGTCAGATACGCGATTCGCATGTCCATGCGAAGGGTACTTGTGCGCACGTAGATGCGATCAATCTCGAGACGCTCATGCCAGGGAATCGATGTGCGACCCATCACTTGTGCCAGTCCTGCAATACCAGGCCGGACCTGGAGCTTCACTTCGTCGCCGGGCTGATACTTCTCTAACGCCCACACCGGATCGGGGCGCGGGCCGATCAGGCTCATTTCGCCGCGCAACACATTCCACAGCTGCGGGAGCTCGTCGAGACCTGTGCGCAGCACTCGCCCGACACGCGTCACACGATCGTCTTTGGAATCTACCCGCATCGAGCCGTCGGAGTTAAATCGCGCGTCGCTCCCCACGAACATCGTTCGAAACTTGTATATCTTGAACGTCCTTCGATCCTTCCCAAGACGCGTGTCGATGAAGAAAACTGGAGTTCCGCTCTCCACGACAATCGCGACCGCGATGACGGCGAGCACCGGGGAAAGAACGAGGAGCCCCAGCGCCGAAACGACCATATCAATCGCCCGCTTTACTGCGAGTTGCGCGCCGCTCACACGACGTCTCCATCGTCGCGCCAACGGTGCATCGAGACCGCTGCGCTGACGGGCCGAAGGCCGAGAGCCGCGTATAAGGCGGCCGCGCGAAAGTTGTTCGCTTGCGTGCCGATGCATGATGCCGCCGCGCCCCGATGATCGAGCCAGGCAAGCGCTGCCGAAACCAAGCGACGACCGACTCCGCGCCCTCGGAATCCGGCGGCGACGGCCACCAGCGGAATGATACCGTATCGAGCCGACGAGGTCCCCTCCGTATTCGCAAGCTTTGCTGTGGTGAATCCTGCGATCTCCCCATCCAGCTCCGCTACGAGGACGTAGTCCGCCGCCGTACCCGCGACGGAGTTCGCCGCCCAGCCTTCGTACAGGGCGTCCACGCGATCAGCGGCCAGGCGCGAGTCGAGGTGAAAGTGAGTTGGCGCTTCACGCATGGTCTCTCGGGCGATGGCGGACATCGCCCTCGTGTCATCGATGGTGGCCGCTCGTATGGCCGCGTCCATCGCCGCTGGATGGCCTTTTGCACGCTGGTGCATCCACATGACCTGAACGTCCATCAAGCGAAAGCCTGCGGACTCGAGTGCACTCAACTCCGGCACCGCGCTGAGTGATACACGTGCCATCACCAACTCGGCGGACGCAATGAGGGGAATGATGCCTTCGGCCACGAGTGCCTTCGCGACTCTATCCTGATTCGCGATGCCCCGTGCCGTCGCAAATCCATACAACTTGTGGACTGGGAAACCGAAGTGTTCGCAATCCCACTTGCTCTCGCCCACTGCGGCGATTGCGTCAATCCCGTGCGCACCGGTATGACTGAGAATGCTTACACGTTCGTCGCCCACAAGCGCTTCGATCGTTCGGCGCGTTGCATCGAGCGCCAGACCGGGCCCCACACCATGCAGCCAGTGGTTCTCACTGGAAAGCAACTCTGTAGCGTGAGCGATCCATTCACTCACGGGCTGCAGCCGGAGGTCGTGGACCGTCATCCGGTAGGCTGAGAACTACCGCCGACTCGAGCGCCATCGGCGGCGGCTCGCTCGACGAGAGCAGTGACCGCCGGCAGGCACGCGCCGCGCGTCAAATGATTGAGGGCATAGCTTCTTCCCGCCTGTCCCATCCGCTGGATCTCCTCACGTGGAAGTGTCATCACGTGCTCCATCACACGGGTCAGCTCTTCCGGATCGCCCGGGGACACCACCCAGCCGGATCCTGCGGTGAAAATCGCGAGCGCCAGGTCGGAATTGGGCAACGCTTGGGCAAGAATCGGTCTCGCCGACAGCATATATGAAATGAGCTTGGACGGCATCGACACCAGCGACTGCTCGCCATGCGTGGGGAGAACGAGCACGTCTGCTGCTGCGAGGACCGCAGACGTGTCGGTTGAATGCCACGGCGTGTGAAAAACGGCGCGGCCCGGCGCAAGCGCCTCGGCGAGTGACTGACACGCCTCCAACTGTGACCCTGCGCCGGCGATGAGCAAGTATGGATCGCGCTCCGCGTTCAGCCGAGCGAACGATTTGACTACCAGATCGACGCCTGCTGCCGCGCCGATATTCCCTCCATACACGAACAGAAACGCGTCGGCAGGAAGATTTCCGGCTGCCCGCACTTCTGCTCCGCCAAGGTCCGTCGTGATGGACCGCTCATCCGCCCAATTCTGAACGACGTGCACGCGCTCCGCGGGGACGCCACGCCTTTCCCGGTAGATGGCAGCCATTCGTTCGGAGATCGTGATTACATGATGGCCGCGCTTTGCAATCCAACCGTCCCATCTTCGCAGCAGTCTGGCCGTCAAGCTCACTTCCGTGATCCGCCCTTGTGACACGAGCGATTCAGGATACACGTCTTGAATGCTGTGAACAATTGGAACGCCGCGAAGCTGCGCGATGGCGGTCACGATGCCAGCCGCGAAAATCGGCCAGGTATTAACAAAGATGACGTCAGGTCGCCTCAACGTCATGAGGCGCAATCCACTGGTTACACCGAAGGAGATATTCTCGGCAAATCGACTCAGCGCGCGCGACTTCGATGAAATGATCGAGAAGCAACGGACGACCGTCGTTCCCGTTTCGGTCACTTCAGTTGCGAAGAGCGTTCTGCGGTAACCTGCGTAAAGCCTTCCAGCTGGCCTATTCGGGAACGCGGTTATTACTGTGACGTCATGTCCCTGCTTTGAAAGCTCGTCGGCAACCTGGGACGACATGTGACCGGAGACGCCAGGTTCTGGCGGGAACAGCGGGCAAACGATGAATACACGCATCACTAGCCCAAACGCGCCTCGTCGTGGTTCTCGAGGAACCATGCATAGGTTCGCGCAAGACCTTCACGTAGCGACACTTTCGGAGACCATCCCGTCGAGTGGAGCCTGGTGGAGTCGAGCAACTTGCGCGGCGTGCCATCCGGCTTTGTCGTATCGAAGGCGAGCGTTCCCTGATACCCAACCGTCTCCTTGACCATCTTCGCCAGCTCGCCGATTGGAATGTCGTCTCCATACCCGACGTTGACGATCTCGTTGATCGCATTCGGACCGCCCACGATTGACCCGTCAGGGCTTGGCTCAGCCCACACGCGCATGAGGTGGATCGAGGCGTCCGCCATGTCGTCCACGTGCAGAAACTCACGACGCGGAGTGCCGGTGCCCCACACCACGACTTCGCGGTCGCCCGCGAGCTTCGCATCGTGAAAGCGGCGCATGAGCGCCGGCAACACATGACTTCCGGTGCGCTCGAAGTTGTCGCCCTCACCGTACAAATTGGTGGGCATCACACTCATGAAACGTGTGCCATGCTGCCGATTGTAGCTGCGGCACATGATGATTCCAGCGATCTTCGCGACGGCGTACGCCTCGTTCGTCGGCTCAAGCTCGCCGGTGAGCAGGGCCTCCTCGCGAATCGGCTGCTCGGAAAATTTCGGATAGATACACGAGCTGCCGAGAAAGAGCATTTTGTCGACGTTCGTCGCCCGTGCAGCTTCGATCACGCTGATCTGCACCAGCAAGTTGTCGTGAATGAAATCGGCTGGGTATGTGTTGTTGGCAAAGATGCCACCGACTCGTGCCGCCGCGAGAAATACATGGTTCGGGCGCTCTGCCTCGAAGAAGGCGCGGACGGAGGCGATATCCTCGAGATCCAATTCATCCCGGGTGCGCAGCACCAGGTTGTCGAAGCCGAGCGCGAGCAGCCGACGGACAAGCGCCGAGCCGACCAGACCGCGGTGGCCAGCAACGAAGATCTTGTCGCTTTGCTTCACGTTATCGCGTGGCTCCGGCAGGAGAAGGGGCGCCAATCGCGAAGCCCTTTGCATTTCGCTCCCTCTCGGCCATCTCGAGATCCGCATCCACCATCATACGCACCAGCGAGTCAAAACCGACCGTTGGTCGCCACCCGAGTCCCTTCTCGGCTTTTGACGGATCGCCCAGGAGAACATCGACCTCGGAGGGACGGGAGTACCGCGCATCGTGCTCCACATACTTCTGCCACTCGAGTCCCACACACCCGAACGCCTTCTCGACGAACTCGCGCACCGTATGCGTTTCGCCCGTGGCCACAACGAAGTCATCGGGGAAAGGTTGCTGGAGCATTCGCCACATGGCATCGACGTAGTCGCCGGCGAAGCCCCAATCGCGTTTCGACTCCAGATTCCCAAGAAAAAGCTTGTCCTGCAAGCCGTATTTGATCCGTCCCACAGCGCGCGTGACTTTGCGAGTGACGAAAGTTTCGCCGCGCCGGGGGCTCTCATGGTTGAAGAGGATCCCGTTTGCGACGAATAGCCCGTATGCCTCCCGGTAATTAATCGCATACCAATGGGCCGCCACTTTGCTGACCGCATACGGGCTGCGTGGATGAAACGCAGTCGTTTCCGACTGCGGTGCCGGCGCCGCTCCGAACATTTCGGAGCTGCCAGCCTGATACACGCGTATCTGTCGCCCTTTTGTTTCCTCGAAGTCGCGAACTGCTTCGAGCACACGCAGCGTCCCGGTCGCAACCACGTCGGCCGTGTACTCCGGCTCATCGAATGACACACGCACATGACTTTGTGCGGCGAGGTTGTAAAGCTCATCGGGTGCGATCGCATGAATCAGCCGACGAAGGACGCTACCATCGGACAGGTCCCCGTAGTGAAGGAACAAGCGAGCGGCGCTGTCGTGCGGGTCGGAGTATAGATGATCGAGCCTGGCCGTATTGAACGATGAGGACCGGCGGATGATGCCATGAACCTCATAGCCCTTTTTCAGTAGCAGTTCGGTGAGGTAGGAGCCGTCCTGTCCGGTGATTCCGGTTACGAGCGCGCGGGGCATCAGATTGGAGCGGTGGTGGTGAGGAGAGTCTTGCTCTCGGCGGCAATGCAAGTTACATGACTGTGCAATGGCGTACTATCCTTGGCTCTCGCGGATGGGTCCGTGCTGCATCACGCGGCTGGCGAATGCACATGGCTAGTATCATCCATGTGAGTACCTGTGCCACGCGTTCATCGTGGCGTGAGCGAGTCCGTCTCGGAGTGTTACGTCGCGAACCGAAGAATCTCCGCGGCCGACACCGTCGCTGCTCCTAGTTTTCCGACCTCGATCCCCGCCGCGATGTTCGCCACGATCGCGGCTTCGGGGACGGTCGCGCCCGCCGCAAGCATGCTCGCGAGATACGCCGTTACCGTGTCACCCGCACCAACGACGTCGTACACCTCTCGTGCGTGCGTCGGAACGCGCGCGATCTCTCCTACCGCCGAGTAGAGCGCCATCCCACGCTCGCCGAGGGTGAGCAGCAAATACTGCACACCGAGTCGCTGCACCATCGACGGTAGCGCGGACGGATCGTTCAGGTTCATGCCTGCACCCAGCGCCGCCTCGAGCTCACGCACGTTCGGCTTGAAGATCGTCGCGCCGCTGTACTCGAAGAAGTGCCGATACTTCGGATCCACGACGACCGGGATGCGTCGCTCACTCGCCAGTTGCATGACGTATCCAATGACCCCCGCCGACAGCACTCCCTTGTCGTAGTCCTCGAGAATCACCGCGTCTGATCGGCCGATCGATGTCGCAATTGCCCGCTTGAGCTGCGCGACGTCCGCCTCGGCGAGATCATGGTCCTCCTCCTCATCGACGCGCACCAATTGCTGCGAGCGCGCGACGATGCGCGTCTTCATCGTCGTGGGCCGATCGACGACGATGAGGGAGTCGGAACCCACGTGCATCGACTGCGCGAGGGCACGAAGCGTCTGTCCGCCCATGTCCCGCCCGATGGCCGCCACGAGCTCGCAGTCTGCGCCGACAGCGACCACATTCTGCGCAACGTTCGCCGCACCGCCAAGCGCGTTCTTTCTCTCGCGCACACGAACCACCGGCACCGGAGCCTCCGGTGAAATGCGCTCCACGTCGCCGGTGAGGTAGACGTCGAGCATCGCATCGCCGATCACGAGGATCCGCTTTCCCTTGACACGGTCGAACAACTCGACCAATCGTTCGCGCTGGATGGGCATGGGCATGGCTCGCGCAACCTAGACCGCGCGTGACAAGCGGTCAACCGAATGGCCGCGTTCGGCACACCCTTTGCCTAGGTTACGTGATCCCAGCCGCTTCTTCGCATCCCCACCACCGGCCCGTTTGCCGCCACTGACCGAACGCTTCGCCCAATCCGTGAAAGCCAAACTCGGCAAGGTCCAGGATTATTTCTCCCTGGCCGGCCGGGCGATTGGCTTCATCTTCGCGCGGCCTTTCTATACGCAGGACGTCATCCAGCAGATGGATGAGATCGGGGTGAAATCCCTCGGTATCGTGCTGCTCACGGGCTTCTTCACGGGCATGGTGCTCGCGCTGCAGTCGAGTGTACAGCTGCAGGCGTTCGGCATCTCTGCACTCGTGGGCAGGCTCGTTGCCGGCTCGATGATTCGCGAGCTCGGTCCCGTGCTCGCGGGCCTCATGGTGGCAGGCCGCGTTGGCTCGGGTATCGCCGCGCAGCTCGGATCCATGCGCGTCACCGAGCAGATCGACGCGCTCAATACGCTGGGCACTGATCCGATCAAGAAGCTCGTGACGCCGCGGGTACTCGCGGCACTGATCATGTTGCCGATCCTCACGATCATCAACGACTTCGTCGGGATCGTCGGCGGCAACCTCATTGCCACGGTGATCATCGGCATTCCCACGGGGCAGTACTGGCGCACGGTGTGGGAGCAGATCGTCGCGGGCGGCTTCACGCTGCACTACATCCCGAACGACTTCATCCAGGGACTCGTCAAGCCGTTCGTGTTCGGTGGGATCATCTCGATCTCGGGGTGCTACTTCGGGCTCAACACCACCGGCGGCACCGAGGGCGTTGGTCAGGCGACGACACGGACGGTGGTGCTCTCGAGCATCCTCATTCTCATCGTGGACTATTTCCTCACGCAGATTCTCCTTTCCATCTTCGCGCCATGACCGACGACGGACGCGACGAATCGGGGAAGGGCGCAGCGAACAAGCGTGAGCAGGATCGCCGCGGCGAAGGTCGCCGCATCACCGAGCGCAAGTCGGAGACGGTACGTGCGGCGATTCGCGACGAGCTCGCAGACGACGCTCCAGAGTCCGAGCAACGCGCCGCTGACAAGGCGGAGGCGGGCGAGTCCGCTGCCGTCATCGCGCTCGATCATGTCTTCCTCGCCTTCGACACGCCCATTCTCGAGGATGTGTCGTTCGTCGCTCGGCAGGGGGAGACGATCTGCATCGTCGGCGAATCGGGCACCGGCAAGAGCACGACGCTCAAGCTCATTCTTCGACTGCTCGTGCCGGACAAGGGAAGTGTCTCCATCAACGGCGAGGATATCACCGGACTCACCTTCGAGGAGGCGCTTGCGGTGCGGCAGCGCATGGGGATGGTGTTCCAGGGCGCCGCGCTGTTCGACTCCATGTCCGTGTTCGAGAACATCGCGTATCCGCTCCGCGAGCACACAGACCTCGACGAGGACGAGATCGAGACGCGCGTGCGCGAGAAGCTCGCGTTCGTGGATCTCGACCCCGATCGCGTGATGGAGCAGCTACCGTCCGAACTGTCCGGAGGAATGCGCAAGCGCGTCGGTATCGCACGCGGTATGGCTGATAATCCGGAGATCATGCTCTATGACGAGCCGACCTCGGGGCTCGATCCACTCACCACGGGCACCATCACGCGCCTCATCCTGAAGCTTCAGCGGGAGCTCAATGTGACGAGCGTGGTCGTCTCGCACGACATTCGCTCAGTGTTCCGGATGGCGACGCGTGTCGCCGTGCTGAACGAGCGAAAGATCGTCTTCTTTGGAACGCCGGAAGAGATGGCCGCCTCCGACGACATTTACCTTCGCGACTTCCTTGGCGGCTACTGACCCATGAAACGATCATCGACACTCACGTGGGACCAGCTGCGCGTCGGTCTCGTCATTCTCCTCGCCGTACTGATCATCGGCGTCGCGATCTACAAACTCGGTCAGGCCGCCAACTTGTTCGCCAAGCGGTACGAGCTGATCGCGTACCTTCCGGATGCGAACGGTCTTCGCCAGGGAGGCGCGGTGCTCGTGGCCGGCCAGCTCGCGGGCTCGGTAAAGTCCATTGAGTTCCTGCCCGTGGACGCGGACACCACGCGTAACCTCAAGCTCACGCTGGCGATCGACGAGGGGGTCAAGGAGCAGATCCGACGCGATTCGAAGGGCAAGCTGCGCACGCTCGGCCTCCTGGGCGACAAAGCGTTCGACATCACCCCCGGAACCCCCAAGGCGCGTGCGTTGGTGGAAGGGGACACGGTCACGACGATGCTCGCCCTGGACTACGAGGCGGTCATTGCGCAGGCCAGCAGTGCGGTCACGGACATGGTGGCGCTGACGAAGGACCTCCGCGCGATCACGGGTGGCATCGTGCGAGGCGAAGGTTCACTCGGACAGCTCGTCACCAATCGCGCGCTGTACGACCAGCTCAACGGAACGCTGACGCGGGCCAACACGATGCTCGCGAGCTTCCAGAACCCGAACGGCACAGTCGGGAAGATGCTCAACGACCCCACGCTCTATAACAGGCTCACGGGCGTCATCGGCTCGACCGACTCGCTCGTCATTGCGATCAACTCGAGCAAGGGCACGGCTGGCCTCCTGCTCCGCGACAGTACGCTGTATCGCAACCTCGTCGGCATCACCAAGGGAGCGGACTCCCTGATGAAGTCTCTTTCGAGCGGGCAGGGAACGGCGGGCAAGCTGTTGACCGACCAGACGCTGTACGATCAACTCAACAAGCTCGTGACCGACCTGAGCGCCATCTTGGCGGATATTCGCAAGGATCCCAGCAAGTACATGAAGGGCGTCATCAAAGTGTTCTAAGAAAGCCGGAACTGGGGCAAATACCGGTGCCGGGGCCGGTTTCGTGAGCGGCGCATCACCCTAACTTCCAACTCAGAGGGTCGCAGCAAGCGCGATCGAGAATCGGCCTCGATGGACCAACCTTTGCGAAGGGTTTCCGCTACGTTGCGAGTAATCATTGCAATGACTTGAAGCTGAAAGGCGGAGACTTATGGTCGAGCTTGCTGAGGTCGTTGGCCTCGAAGAACATCTGACGGTACCGTCGCGCGGCCACTCGCATCTTGTTGATCTCTGGTTTGCGATCAAGCGAAGCTCGGTCGGGCTGGAGTGGGAAAGGCAATTCACCAGGCTCGCGCAGGGCTCCAATGAACTGCTTTCGTCCCTCGGTGTCTTCGAGCCCGTCCCCTTCACGGAGCGCAGGGGCTGGATTGTCGCGCGGTGCGCGGATGGCAACTCTATTTCGCAACGCGCAGTAGAAGATCTCGTTCGAGCGTTGGTGGCTGAGGCGAACGCGCGCATCGCCGCACCAGTCGCCATTGCCGTTGGCGGGGTCGCCCGTTCGACGCCGCGGGAGTCATGGAGAGAGCGAGTCCGCACCGCGTCCGCGTCGATCGTCGGTTCGGCCCTCACGCCTCGCCGACAAAGCGACGTGGACATCGCATCCGGTTGATCACCCTTGCTGGCGCGGCTCGCAGCACTTGCCACGTTAGTTTCCGCCGAGTAAAATCAGGGCTTCGGTGCCGAGCTTGGCTACGGCACATCGAGGTCGCGTAGCTCAGCTGGTTAGAGCGCTGCTTTCACACAGCAGAGGTCCACGGTTCGAGCCCGTGCGTGACCATCAAGACGAGCAGCCGCTTGGACTTTCTCAGGGACCCCGCAGGCCGACTCCAATGCGACTGAACTTCGAGCTGCGGTCACTCATCGTGACCGCTTCATTTTTTCTGCCCTGTGCGCTTCTCGCGCAGGTACCGACGACCAAGCCGACAACTGCCCAAGCGCAGGTGCTCCTCAGCACGCGCCCGGATCTCGTCGCGCAGCTGCGTCAGCGCTTCGCGACCGCGGGACTGACCAAAGAGCAGGTGCACGCGCGGCTGAAGGCGGAAGGCTATCCGGAGGACATGCTCGACAACTACCTCCCCGGCATGACTGGCGCGGCAGACGCGCCCTCGGAGGATGTCTTCAAGGCGGTTCGCGCTCTCGGCGTCATGGATAGTTCCGACGTCGCCGCGTTGCAGGGAATCAGCCCTTCGCAGCGCGTGCAGCCCGCAACCGAAGCGAAGGTTGGGAATACCTCGCTGGCGCGCGACACAGTCGAGAAAGTGAAGGCGGAGTCGGATAGCGGCTTCGCGATCTTCGGTCTCGATGTGTTTCGCGGCTCCACCTCCCAGTTCGAGCCGACCCTCGCTGGTCCGGTGGACGCCAACTATCGGCTGGGTCCCGGCGACAAGCTCGTGCTCATCCTCACCGGCGACGTCGAGATGAGCTACTCGCTCGACGTCACGCGTGAAGGGTTTATCGTCATCCCGCAGGTCGGCCAAATATACGTTGCCAACCTCACGCTCGGCCAACTCGATCAGCTGCTCGGTTCGCGGCTTTCCCGAGTATACTCGGGGGTGCGTGGCAACAATCAGGGCACGACGCGATTCTCCGTGAGCGTTGCACGGTTGCGCGCCAATCAGGTCTACGTCGTAGGCGATGTACAGCGACCCGGGAGCTACACCATCTCGAGCGCGGGAACCGCGCTCACCGCGCTTTACGCTGCCGGCGGCCCGACGATCAACGGCTCCCTGCGTCGAGTGGACATTCGACGAGACGGTCGTACGGTGGACTCCCTCGACGTCTACGACTACCTCATTCGCGGCGACGCATCGCACGACGTGCGCTTGCAGACGGGCGACGTCATTTTCGTCACCGTACACGGTCCGCGCGTTCGCGTGGTTGGCGAGATCTCACGCCCGGCCACATATGAATTGAAGCCGCGAGAGACCTTGGCCGATCTCGTGCGCAACGCGGGCGGGTTCAGCGCAACAGCGTCCCGTCAGCGCGTGTTGATCGACAGGATCGTCGCACCCGACCAGCGCAGGGGGCCTGGACGCGATCGGATCACGATCGAAGTGTCCGCCGACGTACTGCTAGCCGGAACGGGCGCTGCCGTACCGCTGCAGAACGGGGATGTCGTCCGAGTCTTCCCGATCTCTGAACGTGTTCGCAACCGAATCGTGGTCGGCGGGAACGTCAACCAACCGGGAGCACAGGGACTCACCCCCGGAATGCGCCTTTCGGACGCACTGCGAAAGGTGGGTCTCAAGTCCGACACTTACCTCGGCGAAGTACTCGTCACTCGGCTTCGCAGCGATTCCACCCGTGTACAACTCCGCGCGGTGCTCGCCGACACAACGGGGCGTGTGATCGACGACCTCCCGCTTCAGGAGGACGACGAGATCACGGTATACTCGCTCACGACGTTCAGGCCAAGTCGCTACGTCGCCATCGGCGGGGCGGTGAACAGTGGTGGGCGTTTCCCGTATCGCGAAGGCATGACGCTGCGCGATCTGGTGCTGCTCGCGAACGGTGTGCAGGAAAGCGCTTGGCTCAAGGAGGCGGAGATCGCGCGTCTGCCGGTGAACCGAGACAGCGGCCGCACCGCGCTCACTGTGCGCGTGCCGCTCGATTCGACTTATCTCTTCGAACGCGGCCCGAATGGTGAGTACATCGGCCCTCCCGGCCCGCCGACGAGTGCGGCCGGCGCGCCAGAGGTGCTGCTCAAGCCGTACGACAACGTGCTCATTCTCCGCCAGCCCAATTGGGAGTTGCAGCGCACGGTCACGATTCAGGGTGAAGTGCGATTCCCGGGGGCTTACGCGCTCAAGAACAAGACCGAGCGATTGTCAGATTTGGTCGCGCGTGCCGGCGGCCTCACCGACGAGGCGTACGCCGACGGCATCGTCTTCGCGCGCGGACAGTTCGGTCTGGGACGCGTGGGCATTGAACTGTCTACCGCGCTGAAGCGCTACGAGAGCAGCGACAACCTCATCCTGCGCGACGGCGACAACATCACCATCCCGCCGTTCAATTCCATCGTCACCATCC
This sequence comes from Gemmatimonadota bacterium, assembly GCA_028287345.1. Classification (GTDB taxonomy): domain Bacteria; phylum Gemmatimonadota; class Gemmatimonadetes; order Gemmatimonadales; family Gemmatimonadaceae; genus AG11. The sequence continues at coordinate 11,068 of JAQBPV010000353.1, read as the reverse complement.
GCGGCGCGGTGAACCAACCGACGAACGTCGCGTACGTACGCGGCAAGGGAATCGACTACTACATCGGCGCCGCGGGCGGGCCCACACGCACCGGTGACGACGATCGCGCCTATGTCGTGCAGCCGAGTGGTAAGCTCGAGTCGGTGAAGCACCGGTTCGTGCTTCCATCGTCGATGCCGCAGCCGCGTCCGGGCTCGGTGGTGACGGTCCCCGAGAAGGACCCGGCTGACAAGAAGGACTACATCGCGATGGCCGGACAGGTCGGGCAGATCGTGGCAGGGCTGGTCACTGTCATTCTGCTGGCCAGGAAGTAGCGCGGTCTCGAAGGCGCGACGTGAGCGCGACCTTCGACGACCGTCGAGCGCCCTTCGTGCTCACGGCGGCATTTCTGGGTGTGTCCCTTTCCGGCCCGCTCGTGCGAATCTCGCACGCGCATCCACTCGTCATCGCCGCGTGGCGGCTGGCGTTCTCCCTCGTGATCATCGGCATTGCACTGGCGATCACCGGGCAGTGGCGGCAATGGCGACGGCTGGCGACATCAGAGCTGACGATCGCCCTGGGAGCGGGCGCCCTGCTCGCGCTGCACTTCTGGAGCTGGAATACGGCTGTCGGCCTCACGAGCGTCGCGGCGTCGGTCGTCCTCGTCAACACGCAGCCAGTCGTCGTCGCGCTCCTTTCGGCGGTGTGGCTGCGCGAAGTACCGACACGACGCCAATGGATCGGCATCGCCATCGCAATGGTCGGCGCATTGATCGTTGCGTCTCCCGATCTTACGGCTGACGGCGCCACTCAGGGTGCGCATCCGCGTGCACTGCTCGGAGACATCTTGTCGCTCTTCGGGGCGGCGACGGCGGCGGTCTACTTCGTGGTTGGCAGGCGACTCCGCGCCACGCTCGACATCTGGGCGTACGTGGGCCTCGTATATGGCGCCTGTCTTGTCGTACTGCTCCTGCTCGTGGCGATCACCGGTGCGCCCCTCGCACCGCAGCCGCCCCGCGAGCTCGCGATCTTCGTCGCGCTCGCGCTTGGCCCCATGCTGCTCGGACACACGGGCATGAACTGGGCGCTCAAGCATGCGCCGGCGTATGTGGTGAACCTCACGCTGTTGGGCGAGCCCATCGGTGCGACGATCATTGCCGCGATGCTGCCCGGCATTCGTGAGATTCCCGGCCCCGCCACGTTCGTCGGTGGTGGGGTGGTCCTCGCCGGCGTGCTGCTCACCGCCCGGCGCTAGCGCCATTTCGATCAACCCTCTGGTTATCTTTCGCGCTCGGATCTCGCATTCGGGGCGCTCATGGATCAGCTCTCACTCGACGTCGTCGTCACCCGAGGTGCGCTCATCGAGTCGCGCCACCGCGTGCACGCCGCCGTCGTCAATTCGGCGGGAGAGCTGATCGGATCGTCGTACGATCCAGGTCTGGTGACGCATTGGCGCTCGTGCGCCAAGCCCTTTCAAGTCATGCCGTTGCTCGAGAGCCGCGGCTTCGACGCCATCGGGTGGGGCGACGATCAGATCGCGCTCGCCTGCGGATCGCACGGCGGCGAGCCGGAGCACGTCGCTCTCGCCGACGCGATGCTCTCGTCCATCGGGATGGAAGAGGGCGATCTGGTCTGCGGTCCGCACGATCCGCTCTCTACGCGTGGACAGAGGGTGCTCCGCGAGACCGGCGAACGGGCTACGCGACTCCACAACAACTGCTCGGGCAAGCACGCGGCGATGCTCGCGAGAGCTCACACGGCCGGTTGGTCGCCGAACGGATACGAGCGCGACGACCATCCCGTCCAGCGCGAATGCCTCGACGAAGTCGCGCGATGGACCAACGTGCCCGCAGCGACCATCACCCGTGCGGTCGACGGCTGCGGCGTCGTGGTGTTCGCGCTGCCCCTGCAGCCAATGGCTGTCGCGTTCGCCCGGCTCGCCGACGAAGCGCGTCGCTCGCACGAGATCCCATCGCGTATCGTCCACGCGATGCAAACGCGCCCCTTCCTCGTAGGCGGAAGCGACCGGTTCGACTCGGCGATCATCGAAGCCACCGAGGGCAGGGTAATCGCCAAGATCGGCGCGGAGGGCGTGCACTCCGTCGCGATCATCGACGAAGGCATCGGCATCGCACTGAAGGTGGAGGACGGCGCGCAGCGCGCGCAGTTCCCGGCAGTCATCTCCGTGCTGCAGCACTTCGGCGCCCTGCCGCGCGACCTCCCGCCACGTCTCGCCGAGTTCTCGCGTCGTCCGCTGCGCAATACGCGTGGCGAGATCGTTGGCGAGGTGCGCTCGCTGGTGCAGTGACCGGCAGCGCGCTCGACGCACTCGACGACTCCACCATCGCGCTCGTTCGCCTCGCCGCCGTCATTGCCGGCGGGGACGAAGCGCAGGTGCGACATGCCTTCACCGCCAGCCTGACGTTCGTTCCGCCGCCGTGGATCGAGGAGCTCGTGATCCAGAGCTACCTGTTCAGCGGATTCCCCCGCGCACTCAATGCGGCGCGCGAATGGCGTCGCATCGCGCCTAGCCCCGCGCCGCTCTCCGACGAAGGCGATGACGTCACCCACGTAGACGAGTGGCGACAGCGCGGCGAAGCGACATGCGCGGCGGTGTACGGCCCGATGTACGACAAGCTGCGCCTCAACGTGCGCCAACTGCATCCCGCGCTGGACGCCGCCATGGTGATCGAGGGCTATGGCAAGATCCTCAGCCGGCCCGGCCTCGATCTTCCGCGCCGAGAGTTGTGCATCGTCGCGGCGTGCGCGATGACGGGGCAGGACCGTCAGCTGCACTCGCACCTGCACGGCGCGCTCAATGTCGGCGTTGCACCAACCGTCCTGTCCGGTGCGCTCGAGGCGCTACTTCCACTTCTCGGTGAAGAACGCACGAGATCGGTCCGGCTCCTGCTCGCACGGGTCCTCGGTAAGTAACTTTCGTGTCTGCGCTGTTTCGATGCGCGCTGCGGTGAAGCGGTCACGCTCGCCGACGTCGGCCCCTCTACCTTCGCCAGACCATCAGGATGTTCATAGACCGCGTAGTCGTTCGAGTTACCGCCGGTGCAGGCGGCTCGGGCATCGCCAGCTTTCGCCGTGAGAAGTTCGCCCCAATGGGCGGGCCCGATGGGGGCGACGGAGGCAAGGGAGGAGACGTCATCGTGCGCGCCGACAGCAACCTCGCCACACTGCTCGACTTCACGTACCGCGACCACTGGGAAGCGGAGCGTGGCGATCACGGCAGCGGGTCCAACAAGACGGGTCACTCCGGCGCGGACATCACGCTACCCGTTCCTCCGGGCACCGTCATCCGCAACAAGGACACGGGTGAGCTCATCGGCGAGGTCCTCGAGGAGGGCGACAGCTTCGTCATCGCCAAGGGCGGCAGAGGGGGCAAGGGCAACAGCTGGTTCGCCACCTCGGTGCATCGTAGCCCGCGCGAATGGCAGCCTGGCGAAGACGGTGAGCTCATCACGTTGGAGCTCGAGCTCAAGCTCATTGCCGACATTGGACTCGTCGGACAGCCCAACGCCGGGAAGTCCACGCTGCTTTCCGTCATCAGCGCGGCAACGCCCAAGATTGGCGACTACCCCTTCACGACGCTCGCGCCAAACCTCGGCGTCGTGCAGATGAGCGACAGCCGCACCTTCGTCGTCGCCGACATTCCCGGTATCATCGAAGGCGCGCACGAAGGGAAGGGTCTTGGGCTCAAGTTCCTGCGACACATCGAGAGAACTCGCCTTCTCGCGTTCCTCATTCCCATCGATTCGCTCGACTGGCAGGCGGAATACGATCAGCTGCGCAACGAGATCGCGCAGTATTCCGGTGAGCTCGCCGAAAAGCCGCATTGCGTGGTCTTCACCAAGATGGACCTGTTGGGCGAGTTGGACCTCCCTCCCATCGACGCCCCCGACGCATTCGGCATCTTCGCCATCTCGGCAGCCGGCCGTCTGGGGCTCGAAGACTTGAAGCTCGCGTGGTGGCGCCGCCTGCTCGAAATGCGGAAGGCTTCCGTGCGGCCGATCAAGGACGTGGTGCTGCCCTGACCAATTCGCCGGCGGTCGCACTGCACACGAGCGATTCACGGTATCCGGCGGCGTTGCTCGACCTCCAACGTCCGCCTGATCCCCTCTGGGCGCGTGGCGACCTCACTATTCTCAATCGCCCGACAGTGGCGATCGTGGGGACGCGACGAGCGACGGCATACGCCGAACGCGTCACGCGAGAGTTGGCACGTTCGCTCGCACGGGCCGGCGCGTGCGTCGTCAGTGGACTCGCTCGCGGCGTGGACGCCGCCGCACACCTCGGCGCCCTCGACGTCGGGGGTGCCACCTGCGCGGTGCTCGGCACCGGCCTGGATGTGGTGTATCCGCGAGGGCACGCGGCGCTTCAGGCGGAGATTGCGTCCCGCGGTCTGGTGCTCTCCGAGCTCGAGGCCAACGACGCGGCGCATCGCGGCTCGTTTCCCGAGCGGAACCGGATCATCGCGGCGGCGGCGTCACTCACCATCGTCGTCGAGGCAGGTGTCAAGAGCGGCGCCCTGCTCACTTCTAACCGAGCGTCGGAGCTCGGCCGGACGATCGCCGCCGTACCCGGCCCGATCGATGTGCCGCAGGCCCAAGGGAGCAACAATCTGCTGCGAGACGGCGCGCAGGTGATCGCGAGCTTTGCCGATGCGCTGTCGCTGCTAGGGCTGACCGCACCCATCAAGCTCGGAGACATGCCGGTAGGCAGCGGCGAACGCCGCCTGTGGGATGCTCTCGCCGAAGGATCGGCCGACCTGGACACTCTCGCCACGCGAACGGGGCTTCCAGCGCATGAAGCCATGGCGGCAGTCGTCGGGCTCGAAATCCGTGGCCTGATCGAGTGCGCGCTCACGGGCGAGATTCGTCGTCTCTGAAAGAGCCGTCCGCAGGCGATATTCAAGACGTGCCCCGCCACATCTATCTCCACGTTCCCTTTTGCGCCCGCCGGTGCTCCTACTGCGATTTCTCGATCGCGGTGCGGCGAACGGTACCGGTGGACGAATACCTGTCTGCACTGGATGCCGAGCTTCGCGCGCGGTTCGGCAATGCGACGGTGACCGAGGTGGATACCATCTATCTCGGAGGCGGCACTCCCTCGCGCCTCGGCGGAGAGGGGGTCGCACGGGCGTTGGATCTTGTTCGTCGTCATTTCGCACCTGCAACGGATGCGGAGATCACGATCGAGGCCAACCCCGAGGATATCGATGTTCGCGCAGCCATCGAATGGCGACGCGCCGGAGTGAACCGCTTGTCGATCGGCGCGCAGAGCTTCGACGATCGCGTTCTGAGCTGGATGCACCGCACGCACGACGCGGCCGGCACGGCATCGGCGGTCGACGCGGCGCGCGGCGCGGGAATCACAAATTTGTCACTCGATCTCATCTTTGCGCTTCCTGAAGTACTGGATCGCGATTTCGAGCGGGATGTGAAGCGCATTCTCGAGTTGCAGCCGGACCACGTCTCGCTGTACGGACTCACCATCGAACCGCAGACGCCCCTTGGTCGATGGGTCGCACAGGGAGTAACTGTCGAACAGCCGGAAGAGGGATATGAGGACGACTTTCTTACCGCGCATCGGATGCTCGCCGGCGCGGGATTCGAGCACTACGAGGTTTCGAACTATGGTTTGCCAGGTCGGCGCGCGCGACACAACTCAGCCTATTGGTCGGGCGTGCCATACGTCGGTCTTGGTCCTGCGGCACACGGCTTCGACGGCCTCGTTCGTCGATGGAACGCGCGGCACTATGCGGAGTGGCGGGACATTGCGCTGACCGACGCTGATCCGATTGAAGGACAGGAAGAGCTCACTTCGGAGAATAGGGTGGCCGAGCGGGTGTATCTTGGATTGCGGTCGGACGTTGGGCTCGAGATGCTTTCAGGAGATCTCGATGTCGTCCAGCGCTGGGTGCACGCGGGATGGTCAATCGTCGGTCCAGACGGTCGGCTCCGGTGTACTCCTGAAGGGTGGTTGCGGCTGGACGCTCTGGCCGCTGCCTTGACGCATCACCGAAGTCGTTAGCATATTTGCACTTATGGCCACCTCAGACGAACTCACATCACGAGAGCGCCGAGTTCTCGAGGCGGTCATCCAGACGTACGTCCAGACTGCGGAGCCTTGCGGCTCCCGCGTCCTGTCGCGCCGCTTCGGGCTGGGTGTCTCGCCCGCGACGATCCGGAACACGATGAGCGACCTCGAGGAGAAAGGGTTTCTCATGCATCCGCACACGTCGGCCGGCCGAGTCCCCACGGACAAGGCGTACCGCGCCTATGTCGACTTACTGCTCAATGCGCCGGCGAGCCCGATCGTCGTCTCGGAGCGCGATCGCCTGCATGCGGAGATCTCGGCGAAGAACTCGACCATCGAGAACATCCTTCGGCGTGCGGCGCAGTCCCTTGGGGTCCTGACGCAGGAGCTCGGGGTCGCCCTTGGACCGCGGTTGGACGCGAGCATTCTCCGGTCGCTCGAGCTCGTGCGCGTCGGCGGGGATCGGCTGTTGCTCGTGCTCACGCTCGACGGCGGCGTAGTGCGCACGGTGTTCGTCGAAGTGCGTGGCACATTGGCCGACTCGGTCGTCGCCGAGGTCACGCGCGTGTTGAACGAACGCCTCGCCGGGCACACGCTGCGCGAGCTGCGGACGTCGGTGGCGGAGCGCCTGCGCGATTCCGCGACCAATCCCGATGCCGGCGAGTTGCTCAACATCTTCGTTCAGGAGGGCGAGCAGCTACTCGACGCGGCGCTTCCGATGAGCGAAGGAAGTGTGATCGTGGGTGCCGCGAGCGTCCTCGCATCGCAACCCGAGTTTGGTGGCGCCGAGAACTTGCGGCGGCTTCTCACGCTTACTGAGGAGCCGGCGCGGCTCGCCGATGCGCTGCGTCGCACGCATGCCGGCGACGAGCGTCCCGGCGTGAGCATCACGATTGGCGGCGAGCATGGCGATCCGCGGCTCGACCAATTCACCGTCGTGACGGCGGAATATCATGCGGGTTCGCTCGCCGGCGTCATCGGCGTCATCGGGCCAACGCGCATGCCGTACGAGAAGGTCATCTCGCTGGTGCAGCACACATCGAGATTGCTTTCCGACCTGCTGTAATCGCCACCGTCTACTGATTCACCGATTCACCGATTCACCGGTTCCAATGGCTGACTTCTACACTACACTCGGCGTCGAGCGCACTGCCGCGGACGACGAAATCAAGAAGGCGTATCGCAAGCTTGCGATGACGTATCACCCCGACAAGAACGGGGGCGCGAAGGAGGCGGAAGAGAAGTTCAAGGAGATCACCGAAGCGTACGACGTGCTGCGCGATCCGCAGAAGCGTGCGGCGTACGACCGCTATGGCGAGGCGGGTCTTCGCGGCGGCAGTGGCGGTTTCCATCACGTCGATCTCTCGGAAGCGCTCGGCATCTTCATGCGCGACTTCGGTGGCTTTGGCGGATTGGACGATCTCTTTAGTGGCCGGAGTCAGAGTGGCAGCGGTCCGCGGTCCGGCGCTGACATCAAGGTCACGCTTCCCCTCACGCTCATCGAAGTCGCGAGTGGCGTGGAGAAGGAGATCAAGCTCAAGGTCCTCGAGGCGTGCGATCGCTGCTCGGGCAGCGGTTCCGAACCAGGCTCCAAGGCGCATCACTGCGCGACGTGCGGCGGTCACGGCGAAGTTCGTCGTGCGCAGCGCTCGTTCTTCGGGCAGTTCGTGTCCGTCGCACCGTGCCCTACCTGTAAGGGCGAGGGACAGGTCATCGATACGCCATGCAAGAAGTGTCGTGGCGAAGGTCGCACGCGCGCGGAGAAGACCGTCAAGGTCTCGGTGCCTGCGGGCGTAGCGACGGGACAATACATGACGCTCCGTGGCGTCGGCAATGCAGGTACGCGCAACGGCGAGCGCGGCGACGTGCACGTCATCTTCGACGTCGCGGATGATCCGCGGTTCGAGCGCGACGGCGAGGACCTCTACACCGAAGTGCTCGTGACGTATCCGCAGCTCGTGCGCGGCGCGATGGTCGAAGTCCCCACGGCGACGAGCACCGTTGCGCTCAGCGTTCCGCCGTCGACGCAGAGTGGCCAGGTCTTTCACCTGCGCGGACGCGGCCTGGCGCGCGTGAACGCCGCGGGCACGGGCGACCTGCACGTACGTGTGCAACTCTGGACGCCCGAGAAGTTGAGCGACGAGGAAGAGAAGCTCATCGAGCGACTCTCCGAAATTCAGAAGGCGGTGCCATCCGATCGCGGCAAGGGACTCTGGGCGAAGATGAAAGAGGCGTTGGGCGCATGAACTGGCTCGCGGTACGCGTCCGTCCGGGCGCGTCGCGCGACCGGGCGCTTGCGGCGCTGTTCGAGATCGGATCGGAAGGTGTGCACGAGACGGGTGAGGAACTCGTCACGCATTTTCCTGGCGATACGGACGCCGAGATGGTTCGCGCGGCGTTGCTCGAGGCGGATCCCACGTCGCACGTGACGGCCACGCTCATTCCCGCCGTCGATTGGGCGGAGGAGTGGAAGAAAGGCGTTGGCGCGCACGACCTCGGCGTCCTCTCCATCGTCCCGCCCTGGCTCGCCGACGGACGCGACGCGAGCCGCACGATCGTCATCGAACCCGAGATGGCGTTCGGCACGGGTGAGCATCAGACCACGCGTGGCGTCGTACGTCTGCTGCCGAATGTCATTCGTCGCGGCGATCGAGTCGCTGATCTCGGCAGCGGAAGCGCCGTGCTGTCCATCGCTGCGGCACTTCTCGGCGCGTCGCAGGTGACGGCAATCGAGATCGACCACGATTCCATCGCCAACGCGGGTGAGAACGTCGTGCGCAATGGTGTCGCCGATCGAGTCACCGTGATCGAAGGTGATGCATCGATCCTGTTGCCGCTCATCGCGCCGGTGCGCGTGGTGTTGGCCAACATCATCTCGTCCGTGTTGCTCGAGATGCTGCCGATGATCGCTGCGTCGCTCACCGCTGACGGCGAGGCGATATTGAGTGGCATTCTCTGCGAGGAGCGCGAGCTGATGCTGCAGGAGCTCGAGGACGGCGGCTGGTCGATAATCGCCGAGGACGTGGAGGGCATGTGGTGGAGCGCGAGGATCGCGCGCCGGTAGGTACCTTTCACGCGCCCGGCGCGTGGCAGCGTGCGGAACGCGTTGAGCTCGACGCCAACGCGGCACACCACGCCGGCGTAAAGCGACTCGTCGTCGGCGATGTCGTTCGTCTCTCCAGTGGCGATGGTCGTCGCGCACTCGGTGAGATCGCCGAGCTGTCGAAGCGTCGGTTCGTGGTTGCGCTGCTCGATGATCAAATCGAGCACGCCCTGGCCCCGCCGCGCGTGGAACTGTGGGCCCCGGTCGGTGACCGTGAGCGCATGCTCATGCTCGCGGAGAAGTCGGTGGAGCTCGGAGCGTCGGTGTGGCGGCCGATCGTGTACAACCGATCGCGTTCGGTGACCCCGCGCGGTGAGGGCGACGCCTTCCGCGACAAGGTGAAGCTGCGGCAGATCGGCGCGTTGGAGCAGTGTGGCGGCGCGTGGCTGCCGGAGATGCATTCGGAGACGACACTCGATGCGGCACTCGCCTCGACAGGTATTGCGGGTCGGGGCAGCCTCCTGCTCGACGCACATGGTGAGTCGTTCGTGGACGTCGTGCAATCACTCGAAATGCCAGTGCGCATCGCGATGGGGCCGGAAGGTGGCCTGGAGGAATCGGAGCGCGCGCAATTCATTCGTGCTGGCTGGCGTCCCGTGTCCCTCGGTGCCAACGTCCTGCGCTTCGAGACGGCGGGCATCGCCGCGCTCGCAATCGTGCGCTCACACCTACGCTAGAGACCGATGTCTGACAGCTGTCTATTCTGCCGCATCGTGCGGAAGGAGATTCCGGCGAAGATCGTGATGGAGAACGAACACGTCGTGGCGTTCAGGGACATCGATCCCAAGGCGCCCACGCACGTGTTGGTCGTTCCGCGCGAGCATGTGGCGACGCTCGACGACGCGAGGAGCGCACCAATGCTCGGTGAGCTCATGCTTGCCGCCGCCGCCATCGCGCGCGACGAAGGAATCGTCGAGGGTGGCTACCGCGCCGTGGTCAACTGCGGTGCCAATGCCGGACAGACGGTCTTCCACGTACATCTGCACCTGCTCGGCGGACGAAAGCTGAACTGGCCGCCCGGCTGACGCCGTCGAGCGTGACACGATAGTTTTCATGGCTCTCCACGCCTGAGAACCATGCCTCTCTTCGACACACTCCAGTCCGACCTGAACGCCGCACGAAAGGCGTTGGACAAGCCGCGCGTCCTCGTGCTCGGCACCATCTTCTCCGACGCCAAGAATCGGAAGATCGAGCTTCGGCGCGATCTCACCGACGACGAGGTCATCGACGTCCTGCGCAAGGGCATCAAGCGCCGCCGCGAGTCGATCGAGATGTACGCCGGCAAGCGCGACGACCTCGCCGACAAGGAGCGCGCCGAGGTGACGATCCTCGAGGCGTATCTGCCAGCGTCCGTGAGCGACGATGAACTGCGCGCTGCCGTGAAGGCGGCAATTGCCGCGGGCGCGACGCAGATCGGCGCGGTGATGGGGAAGGTGCTTCCGCAGTTCAAGGGACGCGCAGAGGGTAGCGCGATCAACGCGATCGCGCGCGAGGAACTGAGCAAGCAGGGGTGACGATGACGGCCGGACAGTCTGACGGTCGGACGGTCCACGACAGCTCCGGTCGAGTCATGAACGCACACGCCCTTGGCATTCTCGAGTTTCCGCGGCTCCTCGAGCTGGTCGCGGAGCGCGCCGCGTCCGCGCCTGGCGCGGCACGCGTGCGGGCGTTGACGCCGAGTGCGGACATCGCGTGGCTCGAGGGAGAGCATCGCCGCGTTGCGGCGGTGCGAGCGTTGCTCTCCGGAGAGCCAGTGTGGAGTCCCGAGCCGGTGCCCGATCTTTCCGGTCCCATTCAGCGGCTGCGCGTCGTCGGCAGCGTGTGGAACGGACAGGAGCTCGTCGCGGGAGCGGTATTGCTCCGTTCCGCGCGCCGGACGCGCGACGCATTGCGCGACGATCGGCGCGCAGCGGTCGTCCGCGCGGTGCTCGGCGGATT
>JAQBPV010000351.1 GCA_028287345.1 Gemmatimonadota bacterium | reverse complement strand
GCCAGCCTCGCTCAGGTCGATCACCGCGACGGCGTGCGTGGCGAACAAGGCGCGCAGCTCGCGCAGCTTGCCCGCGTTTCGCGTCGCAAGAACCCATGGTGCGGAGCGCACGGCGTCAGAGTCCCAGCGCAGACCGCTGAAGTGCATCCAGCTCGAGCAATCCCTTCGTCGCGAGGTCGAGCAGCACGTTCAACTCGTCGCGGCTGAAGGTGGCGTTCTCGCCGGTCCCCTGCACTTCGACGAAACCGCCTTCGCTGCTCATCACCACGTTCATGTCCACATCGGCGACGACGTCCTCGATGTACTCGAGGTCGAGACGCGGCTCACCCTTTATGACGCCGACACTCACCCCCGCGACGCGACGCTTCACGGGCGAGCGCTTGAGCTTTCCATTCGCCACCATCCATGCGAACGCATCGAAGACCGCGACGGACGCACCGGTGATTGCCGCGGTGCGCGTTCCGCCATCGGCCTGCATGACGTCACAGTCGATTTTCAACGTGTACTCGCCCCAGGCAAAGTCGTCGATCATCGCGCGGACGCTCCGCCCGATGAGCCGTTGAATCTCCTGCGTGCGGCCACCGATCTGGCTGCGCTCACGGTTCGTACGTGTCTTCGTCGCACGCGGCAGCATCGCATACTCCGCCGTGATCCACCCTTCACCGCGACCGCGGCGCCAGCCGGGCACGCCGTCTTCCACGGAGGCCGTGCACAGCACGCGCGTCGCACCGAAGGACACGAGGCATGAGCCTTCGGCGAACGCAGCGACGCCGCGTTCGAGCGTGACAGGACGAAGCTCGTTCGCCGCGCGACCGACGCGGATGGGATCAGCGTGTGTTGGATTTGCCACGAAGTGCCTGAATGATGTTGGTAGTTGACTGACCCGGCGTGAGCGGAATGACGCGAACGTCGCCGCCCCAGCCGCGGACTTCCGGAGCGCCGACGATCGTCGCCTCCGTGTAATCGCCGCCTTTCACGAGCACGTCCGGCCGTAGCGCGTTGACGAGCCCAATGGGAGTGTCGTCTTCAAAAAGGACGACACAGTCCACCATCTCGAGCGCCGCGAGCACATAGGCGCGCTCAGCCTCGTTGCGAATGGGCCGCTCAGGACCCTTGAGCCGCTTCACCGATGCATCGCTGTTCAAGCCGACGATGAGCGCGTCGCCACAGTTGCGCGCGCCCAGCAGCACGTCGACATGACCGGGATGCAGCAGATCGAATACGCCATTCGTGAAGACCACGCGGCCCTGCTGCTCCGAACGCCACCGCCGTGCGCTCTCCAACTCGCGAACTTTCGTCGCGGGATCCCGCGACGTGCCGTGGCTCAAAAGATTCCTTCGGCGTGCGGGTTGAAGCGCTGCTCGCGCACGATGAGCGGCAGCTCGATGTGCACGTAGTACTCGGACTCCACCTCGATGTGTCGTCCGTCGCGCTGGAGGGTCACTTCGCCCGCCGCTTCAGGCAGGCCGAGTGAATCGGCGCGCTCGCGCAGGTGCCGGAGGATCAGTGCGTCGCTGTTGTGCGCGGCAAACTTCACCTCCTGCCGCATGGCGTCCTGGTACTGGTAGAAGCGGAAATAGTGCTCGCCGATATTGATGCTGAAGTACCCGACGGCGGCGAACAGCAGCAGCATGACGAGGCAGCCGAGCGAGCTGAGTCCGCGACGCGATGTCACCATTGAGATTGGGCCCCTTCGACGATGTCGTTCACGACGCGCTTGATGGCCTCGCGACGCCCGCCCGCCTCGTCGCGCTCGGCATAGTCACCCTCGGCACGCAAACCCTTCTTTTCCCAGAGCGTCTTGCCGTTCGTCTGATCGATGATCTGGACATCGATGGTGATCTGTAGCTTCCGGCGCGTCGTAACGGCCTGCTGTGTCGAGGTGGCCGTGAACCCTACAGGCACGTCCACGTCGTAGGTGCGCACGACGCCGCGCACGAGCGCGTCAGCGCGCTCCACAGGCGCGTCGCGCACACCAAGGCGCGACTGCAGCTCCTTGCGCATGGCGTCGAAGAGCTCGCGCTGGAGCTCGGGGGTCGGCGTCTCGTTGTCGAATGGCTGGATGGCCATCGTCCGAATGTTCGACGGCAAGCCGCCGCCCGCAAAGCCATAGCGCGGAATGCATGCGCCGAGGCCTGCGAGCAGGAGAACGAGAAGGCTATAGACGCCAGATCGACGGATCGAAGGGAGCGACGACATCGGATTGAAGAATGACGAGCGAAAGGGACCGGCGCGCCGCCTCGTTGCGGTACTGCACCTTGTGATCCGCGGAGCGTTCGACCCACTCCTGCAAGCGGCCTCCATCGACCCGCTCGAGCCGGCTCAACGTGTCGCCGCGAAATGTGGCGCGCCAATGGGCCGGTGCACCAATGTCGGCCCGGAGCATCGCGCCGTCAACGCGGACGACAGTGTCGGGCTCGGCCGGAACGTCGAATTTGCCCAGCGATGCCCAGAGTAGCGCCCGCGGAGGAACGAGTTTCCGAACCATGTCGGGGCCCGGAACCCGAAGCGAATCGCCAATGAGAACTGCCGCTCCACCCCCCATGCCTCCGCCGAGGAAGAAGTCGAGACGGACGCTGTCGGGTGAGGCGATGCGAGCAACGCCGTCGCCCCGCGCCGAGATGTCTCCGTCGCGAAGCTCCCACGTAAAGACAATCTTGCGGCGGCCCTCAGGCAGGGTGCCCTTGGGCAGCATCTGCACCGGCGCGACTGCCCCTGACAGCGGCTCGACACGAGGTGGGCGACACCCCGCCGCGGCAAGGAGTGCCAGCGCGAACAGACTAGAAAACCGTGACACCGACAATGCGATCTCCCTGGACGATGCGATCGAGCGTGTCTCCGCCTCGGACCAGCTCCCCGAACACAGTGTAGCCTCCATCGAGGTGTGGCTGCGGCGAATGCGTGATGAAAAACTGGCTTCCGCCGGTGTTCGGACCTGACAGCGCCATACCGAGCGTACCTCGCCCGTAGCGGCGCCGGTTGATCTCATCGCGAATGGCGTACCCGGGTCCGCCGCTGCCGTCGCCGCGCGGATCGCCACCCTGCACCACGAAGTTGGGGACCACCCGATGAAAGCGCTGACCGTCGAAGTATTTCCGTTGCGCGAGAGAGACGATGTTGTATGACGTGAGCGGCGCCTCGCGGGAGTACAGCAGCAACTCCATCGAACCATGCGCGGTCTGGATGAGCAACCGAGGCGCCCTTCCCTCTGCCTCTCGCGCTCGCTCCTCGTACCATGCGAGTGGTCGCGCAGTTCCCGCGCTGTCGCGCCACGCGAAGAATCTCGGTACGCGGGCGGCGGCAAGGCGCTCGAGCGGATCCGTCGGACGCTGGAGCGCCCTGAGCGCGCGCTCGACCGAATCAGGGAGCGAACGCCGAGCGGTCGCGCTGTCGACGAAGCGCCAGAACGACAAGCGTGCGTCGTTGTCGCGATCCGCTGCGGCGATGCTGAACGACGCAATCGCGGCAGCGAGATCGGAAGGCGACGCGCCGCGAATGAGACCATCGAGACTCGCAGTGCGCACGCCGACGTCCGCATCCGTCAGCATGGAGCGAAGTCGGGCGCGCGCGAGATCGCGCGTGGACGCGCTGTCCGCGAGCCTGGCGAGCGCACCAGCGGCGACGGCACGTACGCGACCATCCGGATCATTGTCGAATCGCACCAGTCGAGCCAAGGCAACAGGCGCAGCGCCGCGACCGGCAATCTCGGCGGCCGCGGACCGCGGCTCCCACTGATCGCTGGTCGCCCAACCGGCGCGCTCGGCGAGATTGATCCCCCGCCGGCTCGCACCATCGGCAACGGCGCGACGAATCGCGAATGTCGTATCGACGTCGAACGCGCTATTCCAGGGCGCGGGGTTGTCATCGAGCACGGGCTCGAGTGACTGCGCGGCAACCAGTCGCACTCCCATGTCCTGGTCACGAAGTGCGCCGACAACCGAGCTACGCACTGACGTGCCGTACGAAGAGAGCGAACGTACTGCGTTGACGCGAACGCGTGCGCTCGTGTCGGCAATGAGCCGAACGAGAATGCCACGGGCGATTTCGCCGAGAGAGTCACCAGCAATCGATTTCGCGGCTCCGCGCGCAACCTGCTCGCGCACGGCAGCCCAAGGCGAACGAGCGACACCGAGCAGCGCACGCGCACCGGGAATGCTGCGACCTCGGGCCAGGGCGTACGCCGCGCGCCACGCGATAGCACTGTCCGTGCTCGCGAGCAGCGGAGTGATGGCAGTCGTCGGAACCGGGCGAAGCCGCGTCGCAGCGAGAAGAAGTGCCCCCCGCACCGTTGGTAAAAGCGAAGCGTCGCCGAGGCCAGCGACGATCGCAGTGCGGCCGGCGTCGCCAAGCTCGCCGAGCAGCCACGCGGCTTCGACGCCCTGGGGCGCACCGACACGCAGGGCTGTTGCAGCGAGTTGCGCGGACGCCGAGTCCTTCAGGAGGCCGAGCGCGAACAGTGCGTTGGCCGCAACTGCCGTATCAGAGTCGATGGCGAGCCGTCGCAGCGCGGGGAGATGTGCGCGAGCTCCGATGCGACCGACAGTGAGGGCGGCCGCCGCGCGCTCTGGACCAGCGTTGCTCGCGAAGAGCGAATCGATGAATGCCGGCTCGTTGCGGCGCGTGTCCTCTATGCGAAGGAGGCGCGCCTGGACGGCGAGGTACGGCGACGGTGTGGAGGGGCCGCCGAAGCGGCACGACGTCAGGGCGGCGAGGAGCGCCGCGCTACAGCACCGATTCCAGCGCGACGCGAAAGTCCTGCGGAATAGCGGCGAGCCGGCCGTCGCGATCGATGGAGACGAGTGCCGTGCGAGCGGTGGCGAGTCTTGCTCCGGTCTCCGCATTGGCGATCAGGTAGTCGAAGGTGACGGCGCGCGAGCGGACGCCGGTGAGGGTGGTTTCGACGCGAACGCGATCGTCGAAGCGCGCAGGCGATAGATAGCGCACCGTGGCCTCGGACACGGCAAGTCCGATTCCCTCGGCCTCGAGTGCGGCGTAACTGCGGCCCAGTGCACGGAGGAGCTCGACGCGCCCCACCTCGCACCAGACGAGATAGTTCGCGTAGTAGACCACACCCATGCGGTCGGTCTCGGCGTACCGAACTCTGAGCTCGGTCGCGTGAGTATGTGTCGTCATGCTGCTGAGAGAGGTGAGGCGCGAAGTTGCCCGGGGCGGAGTTGTTTGTAAAGACCGCGCGCGCCGTGTAGAATCCTTCCGTGCTTCAACCGCCCTGCTATGTGATCTCCGATGTGCATCTCGGCCATGCGCCCGAGCATGTCGAACGATCGCTGCTCGCCTTTCTGCGTTCCCTGCCCGGCCGTGCTGGCTCGCTGCTCATCAACGGCGACCTGTTCGAGTTCTGGTTCGAATGGAAGAGCGTCGTGCCACGCAGCGGGGTGCGCGTACTCGCCGCACTGATGGACCTGCGCGACGCCGGCGTTCCGATGACGATGATTGCCGGCAACCACGACTGCTGGGGCGGCGACGTGCTGCGCGACGCGGGAGTGAACTTCACGTTCGGGCCACTGCGCGGCCCGCTGGGCGGATGGAATGCGCTGGTGGAGCATGGCGACGGACTGCGAGACGTGGAGGATCGCGGGTATCGGATGTTGCGGCGCGTCCTTCGCAACCGGCTTGCGATTCGCGCCTACGGCCTGCTGCATCCCGACTTCGCATCGCGGCTCGCGGTGGGGACGTCGCAGACGAGTCGGAGCTACCAGCCGAGGGATGAGGGGCGCGGGCTTCGCGCCGTCGCGGCGCGAGTACTGGCGGCCGATGCTTCACTCGAGCTGCTCGTGTACGCGCACTCGCACGTGGCGGCGCTCGAGCGGATGCCGAGCGGCAACGTGTACGCGAATGCCGGGAGCTGGCTGGATGCGTACACGTATCTCGTGGTCACGCCGGAGCACATCGCGCTGCGAGAATGGACCGGCTCAGCCGAAGGTCCGGATCTCCACGTGCTCGAGCGCATCGCCGAAAAAGCGCTGGCCTAGCTCGAGGAACTGCGCCGGATCGTCAGATGCGACGAAGCGATAGTCGCCCTGCTCGTTCGTGCCGAGGATGTCGTTGTCACTCAACATGCGCCTCGTGTCGGCTGCAGTTTCCTCGGCGCTATCGATGAGGCGCACGTCGCGGCCGACGATCTCGCCGATGATGCTCTTGAGCAACGGATAGTGCGTGCAGCCCAGCACGAGCGTATCGACGTCGTCACGAAGCAGAGGCGCGAGGTACTCCTCGGCGATGACCCACGTGGCGTCGTGATTCGTCCAACCCTCTTCGACGAGTGGAACGAAGAGCGGGCAAGCGAGAGCGGTGACCTTCGCGTTGGGCGACTCCGCATGGATGGCGCGGACATAGGCACCCGACTTGATGGTGCCTTCGGTGCCGATGACGCCAATGTGCCCGTTGCGAGTTCCCTTCACCGCGGCGCGCGCTCCGGGCCCCACGACGCCGATGACGGGAACAGGAAGCTCCGCCTCGAGCATCGGCAGCGCATGCGCTGTCGCGGTGTTGCAGGCGACGACGATCGCCTTCACGCCCTGCTCGAGGAGAAATCCGGCGATCTCATGGCTATAGCGTCGAACGGTGTCCGGTGACTTCGGACCGTAGGGCACACGCGCCGTGTCCCCGAAGTAGACGATGCTCTCGCCGGGCAGCTGCTGCATGATGGCGTGCGCCACGGTGAGTCCGCCCAAGCCGGAGTCGAACACTCCGATGGGCGCGTTGCGATCGACGGCAGTGCTCACCAGCTGAACCGCGCGGCGATGACGCTGGTGCCGTTGGGCTGCTGCGTCACCTTGATCTGCGCGGGCAGATCCCACAGATGCGCGGCGACGTACGAGTCGGCACCGGCGAACAAGTGGTTCGCGATGAGGAACGCGATCCAGTCTTCGACGTGCGACTTGCGGACGTTGATCAGCTCATCGGTGTACGACGAGCGATGCGTGATGGGAAGGCCGCTGACTGGATCGTTGCCGATTTGTACGAGCGAGTCGGTGCGGAAGCTGCGTGCCTGGCGCAGCTCGGCCATGGACTCGCGGAGCATGGCGATGGCGATCGATTCGGTGAAGACGAAGATCGCGCCGGCCACCGGTCGCCCAAGCCGCGACTGCCCGAGTCCGGGAGCGGCGAGCGAATACAGAAATGCTCGTCGCGGTGAGAGCGGCGGTTTGATGTTCGTGATCGCGGTGTCGAGGACAGGCAACATTGGTGTCACGCGCGTGCTATCGATTCGCTGCGCCCGCAGCGACACCGCGCCGAAGCCGCACAATGCTGCGATCGCCAGCACACCAGTCTTCGTCCCAACAATCATCGATGTCATTCGTTGACGGTGCGCGAGCCCCAAGCGGCGTGGCGGGAGTGCATGGGAATCGAACCCACCCAAGACGCGATGCGCCTCGCAGTCGTTTTGAAGACGACGGCAGCCACCAGGCCACACCCACTCCCCACG
>JAQBPV010000340.1 GCA_028287345.1 Gemmatimonadota bacterium | reverse complement strand
TCTCCTCGTAGCGCTTCACGGCGCCCTTGCGCTCGATGAAGTAGATGCGACCTGCGCGATCGAACTCGATCTCGATCGGCTCGTCGATGCCCTCGAGAAGAATCTTGCGTGTAAAGCGGTTCGCTTCGGGCGGCCTCGTGGTCGAACTCGCCTGCGCATGTGCTGACGAGGCAAGCGCGCACGTGACGATCGCCGCAAGGAGCAGGCAGCGAAGCCTGTCAGAAGCGATCACGATGGCGCCGTCTTCACCGCCGTCCGCGCCGAGCGTCGCAGGTCGAGGTACTTCGCGACGGGACCCACCAGCGCGAGGGACATCAGCGCCGGCGCCGCGTTGAATGCCGTCGGCAGAGGCCATCCCTGATCGGAAGCGAATCGGATCATCGTCTCCATCAGGGCAATCAGGATCGCGACGATGACCTGCCTGCGCTTTCCCTTCACCACCGTACGCGGATCGGTGATCATGAAGAACAGGAACAGTTGATACATCGGCCCGGTGATCGGCGCGATCTCGGGCAGGATCGCCTGCCCCAACAGCGCAGCGCGCAGTGTGTTCAACACGAGGAAGCTCGCGACGTACGTCAGCGTGATGTGCAGCACGCCGACGCGCGCGGCGATCACCAAGCCGAACGCCCAGATCACCAGGTTGGTCGTGAGATCATTGCCGAACTGGTGGCTGAGCACCGACACGCGAGAGGGCGCGAGGAGCAGCAGCGCACAGATCGCGAAGTTCGTCGGATTCCAGAGGTGATTGTCGCGATAGCGCAGCACGTACTTCGACGAGATCGCGAGAAAGCCGCCGATGACGAACGGCCACAGGGCCCCGCCCTGCGGCTTGGTCAGTAGCGTGAGGCTGATGCCGCTGATGTATGCGCTCAGCAGGTTGATGACCTTTCCGCGATCGAACCACGACAGCACGGCTTCCGTGCCGACGCACACCGCGAGCGAGAGCGCGAGCCGCTCGTAGCCGCCGAACATGTGGTAGCGCAACTGCGCGGCGAGCAACACGAGCGTGATGAGAAACGCGATCAGGTAGCGCTGATCGAGCTTGTTCGACCAGTCCCATGCGCGGACGAACAGGTTGCGGTCCATGGCCGTCGCCGTCGTTGCGTCGCTCATGGTGCCGCAACCGACGGCTCGGTGATCGTGACGAATTGGTCGATCGCCGGACGTGTCACCACTTGCCGCGCTCCGGACGGCCACTGAATCACGATGCGATCCACCCATTCTCGTGCGCCGAGTCCGAAGTGCAGCCGCCGATCGTTCTGGCTCGCGAAGCCGGATCCGCCATCGACCACTCGCCGCTGGCGTAGATCTCCCGACTCCAACAACACCTCGGCGCCAATCGCGCTGCGGTTGCTCCGCGTGCCGATCAGCTTGAACCCGATCCAGTGGTTGGTGCTGTCGCTCGTGTTGCGATAGAGGGTCGCCGGCTGGTTCTGGTTCGCGATGATCACGTCCACCGCACCTCGGCTCGACAGATCCGCCAGCGCCACCGATCGGCCATCATATTCGTCCGTGACGCCGACCTGCTGCGCGACGTCCACCCACCCCGCGACGCCACGATTCAAGTACACGCGCGACTTCTCATAGCCGGAAAGACTCGCGTTGCCGAACGGCGGCCACGTCGCGGCGTCCTCGAAGAAGCGGCCGTTCGCGCCGGCGATCTTCGACATCGCGTACCAATAGTTCTTCTGTCGATCGGCCGAGATGAACCCGTTGACGACGAAGAGCTCGTTGATGCCGTCGTTGTTGAGGTCACCGAACTGCGCGCCCCACGCCCATCCTGCGTCGGCCACCGCACCCTCGGCGACGTTGCGGAACCGGCCCGACTCGGACATCTGGTTGACGCGCAGGTTGTTGTTCTGGAAGAGATAGCCGCGCTCGGAGATGTTGCTCACGAACGCGTCGAGCCGACCGCGATTGAAAGCGTCGCCGAGGGCGACCGACATCCCGCTCTTCGATTCACTTTCGAGACCGGCCTTGGTTGGCACGAACCGCTGGCCGTGATCATTGAGGAAGAGCTCTTCCGGTCCATAGTCATTCGCGACGTAGATATCGGGCCATCCGTCGCCGTTGAAGTCTGCCGATGCGGCGGCGAGCGTCCAACGGTTGCTCCCCACGCCCATCTTGTCTGTGACATCCTCGAACTTGCCGCCGCCCTTGTTGTGGAAGAGCAGGTTCTTGCCGCCGTTCGTGGCGAACTCGAAGCTGTTGTGCATGATCTGCGTCGTCGCGAGATGCCACAGATCGATGTCGCGGAAGTACGCCGTCACGTAGAGGTCGAGCAGACCGTCGCGATCGTAGTCGAGCCAGATGGCGCTATTGCTGTTCACCCAGCGATGCAGTCCTGCGCTGGCAGTGACGTCCTCGAAATGTCCGTTGCCCTGATTCCTGAACAGCGCGAGATAGCCGTAGCGATACACCAGCACGTCTTCGCGTCCGTCGTTGTCGATGTCGCCCCAGACGGCGCCCATCGACACACCCTCGCCGACGCGATTGAGATCAGCGAGACCGACGCTCGCCGCGACGTCCTCGAACGTGCCGTCACCGCGATTGTGATAGAGCGCGTTCGGCTCGCCGAAGCGGCTGTTCGTGAAATAGAGGTCGGGCTTGCCGTCGCCATCGTAATCGGCGACTGATACCGAGGCGCCGAGCGCCGCCACGTGCGGCTCGACACCGGCGATCTTCGGATCGAACGACGGCCGATGATGCACGAAGTGAATGCCAGCGGCCGCGGTTTCATCGCGCAGAGAAAAGCCGGGATGCGCGGCGTCGGCACTCGCCTTCGAGGGGCCTCGATCGAGCCGCGCGGCAAGCAGGAGGGCGGCCAGAAAGGGGACGGCGATGACGGCGCGACGGATGGCCGGGCGGGGTCGGTTGCTCACGGTCAGATTATAGCCTCGGGCAACGGCGACGGCGACAGCTTTCGCGTCATATCATAGCTTTCCGGCCATGACGACCAACCCACTCGAGATCGCCCGCGCACTGGCTGGCCAGTTCACCATCCTGCGGGAGATCGGCCAGGGCGGAATGGGCGTCGTCTACCTGGCACGCGATGACAAGCTGGACCGCCCGGTAGCACTCAAGGTCCTGCCGTCCGATTCCTCGGATACCGTCGCGCGCGAGCGCTTCCTGCGCGAAGGACGCACGGCCGCTCGGCTCGCGCATCCGAACATCGTCCCCATCTATCGCGCCGACGAGATGGGCGGCATCGCGTTCTTCACGATGGCGTTCGTCGACGGAGAGTCACTCGCCGACCGCGTCCGCGACCGCGGGCCACTCCAACCGGCCGACGCGGTCCGCATTCTTCGCGAGGTAGCGTGGGCGCTCGCCTACGCGCACGCGCGTGGCGTCGTCCACCGCGACGTAAAGCCCGAGAACGTGTTGCTCGAGCGCGCTACGGGCCGAGCACTCGTGACCGACTTCGGGATTGCTCATACCGCCGAGGGCATGTACGGCGAGCCGAAGCTCACGCAGGCCGGCGCGGTTCTGGGCACGCTGCAATACATGAGTCCCGAGCAGGTCGCCGGCGAAACGCTCGACGGCCGCAGTGACCTCTACTCGCTCGGCGTCGTCGCGTTCTTCATGCTCAGCGGAAAGCTGCCCTTCGGCGACTTCGCCGGAGCGGCCGTCATCATCGCGCACGCCACTCGTCAGCCGCCGTCGCTGCGCGATGTGGCGTCCGAAGTCCCCGCTGCGCTGGCGCGCGTCGTGGATCGGTGTCTCGCGAAGAATCCCGACGATCGCTACGCCACCGGCGAGGCGCTTGCCGACGCGTTCGAGCGCGCGCTCACCGAGTCACCAGCGCTGCCAAGCGCAGCGGCGGTGGCGGATGATCGCTCGACGCGACTCAGCGAAACGGAAGCCAACGCGATCTGGCGACGTGCTGCGCAGCTGCAGGCAGATGCGCTACGTCGACTGGAGTCGCGGGCCGACTTGCTCACGCAGCCCTCCAGCACCACGTCCGTGAAACCGCTCGCTGCGAGCGACGCGTCGAGCCCCGACGATTCCGGCTACGCGATTGCGCACGTCGTCGCCGCGGCGCAGGAGGCGGGCATCTCGAATCAGTACGTCGCGATGGCGATGGCCGAGCGTCCGCAGAGCAAGTCAGGACATGCGCTCGCGGCTGTGGACCCAGCGCTCGGAGTTAGCGAACGAACGGCCACGCTGTATCTGGGCACGCAGGAGCGCTCGCTCGCCGTCACACACGTCGTCGAAGGCACTCCCGCGCGGACACTTCGCGTACTTGGCACCGTGCTCCAGCAGATGCCCTATCAACTGAAGTTCCGGGAGACCGTGGGCGCACATCCGCTGGACGGCGGTGTGATGGTGTTCGACCTGCCGATCCTTTCAATGCTCGCTCGCGGCGCACCGGAGGCGGTGAATCTCTATTGGATGGGCGCGTCGCGACAACTGCTGGCGCGACAAGTTCAGGTGACGCTACGCCGGCTTCCTGGCGATAAACCGCGCACCGAGGTGACGATGACGTGCGACCTTCGCACCGGCGTGCGGCGCAACGTTCGCGTGTCCCAGTGGTTTGCCGGTGCTGTCGGTGCCGTGGCTGCCTTGGGATCCGGCATCCTTGCGACGGGTCCCGCCGCAGCAGCCGTGGTGGGCGTCGGCATGGCGGCTGCGACGTTTGCCTGGTACCGCTGGTTGTACCCCGGCGTGTTCGAAAAGGCGCGCGGCGAGATGTTGAATTCCCTCGTGGCCGTTGGCGCGGTGGTTCGGTCGGAAGACGTGTTCGGCGCCCTTACGCGCGATACGATCCCCTGATACATCACTCGATGCTGCAGAGCCTTCTCCGAATTCAAAAGACATTCGCCTGTGCCATGGCCATCGCGCTTACCGGTTGCGCGAAGGCACCCACCGCACAGGTGACGCCCATCGACAGCACGCCGGTGACACCGGGCGAGTGGAAGCTCACGTGGAGCGATGAGTTCGACGGGGCATCTGGCACGCTCGTCGATCCAACGAAGTGGGTGGTCGAAACCGGCGGCGGCGGATGGGGCAATCAAGAACGGCAGTATTACACGAACAGCGCAAGCAACTCTTCGCTTGACGGAAGCGGACATCTCGTCATCACGGCGCGGGCGGAGCCGGCAACTTCATCGCTTACGTGCTGGTACGGGACTTGTCGCTACACCTCCGCACGCATCAAGACACAAGCGCGGTTCGAGCAGGCGTACGGAAAGTTCGAGGCGCGCATCCGTATTCCTCGCGGACAGGGACTCTGGCCCGCCTTCTGGATGCTCGGCAACGACATCGACCGGGTCGGTTGGCCGAGGAGCGGCGAGATCGACATCATGGAAAACATCGGCAAGGAGCCG
>JAQBPV010000326.1 GCA_028287345.1 Gemmatimonadota bacterium | reverse complement strand
GCGCGCGTCCGGCGATCCCAAGGTGGCAGCCAACTGGGTGATGGGCGAGGTGCTCGCGCAGCTCAAGCACACCGGCCATACCATCGCGACATTCCGCGTAAGGCCGGCGGATGTCGCGGAGCTCTTGAACCTCATGCGCGACGGCATCGTCACGCAGACCGCGGCGAAGAAGATCTTCATCCAGATGATCGCCACCGGCGATCGTCCAGCGCAGATCGCCGAGCGCGACGGACTCGTCAAGGTGGACGATGACGCGCAGCTCGTAGCGTGGATCGAGGAGGTGCTCGCCGAGATGCCGTCAGAAGCGCAGCGCTTTCGCGATGGCGAGAAGCGGCTTCAGGGTGTTCTCGTCGGCGCCGTGATGAAGAGGTCGAAGGGCCGCGCCGATCCGAAGACGGTGAATCAGTTGCTCGCCGGCCGGCTCACGGTATAGAGCGGGTTGGTCAAGCGATCCACATAGCCGAGCGACGTGGTCGGGAGGCCGAAGTGCCTCTCGGCCTCTTCTCTCACCCGCTCGTTTCCGCCGGCGCGCAGTGCCTCGCGTCGCACCTGCTTTGCGCGGCGCAGCTTCTCGTCGCCCGAGGGATCGAGTGTGTATGGCGTGGAACGATCGAAGCGCGCGAGCAGGTCGATGATGTAGTCGTACGAGTGGTCGACATACCGCGCGACTTCCGCGTCGGGCAGATCCCAACGGCTGTTCTCCATCATCAGCCCGAAGATGCGCTGCCATCCTTCGTTGTCGGCCGCGTGCACCATGCCGCGAAAGATTCGCCGGTTGGTCTGCGTGCTGAAGATCGTGGGGCTGAGAATGCGGTCGAGCAATCCGTCGGCGCGCGAGTGGTCGAGAAGGATCAGGTCGCGCGCCTGTCGCGCACACGCGGGGCCGAGGTGCTGCTCGAAGCGGCTCTCCCAATAGCTGTGGCCAAGCGACGTCGTGCTCGCCGTGACGGCGAGCTGCTTGGGCACGAAGTGATTGTGCGCGATGGAATCCGCCGCGAGATGCGCGAGGTAGCCGAGCGCGAAGGCGCGCATGGGCTCATCAGGTGCGGCGTCGTGGATCTCGAAGCCAATCGCCCATGAGTGGCAGTGCCGTCCCGTGGGCACATACTTCTTTGCGAGACT
Organism: Gemmatimonadota bacterium; assembly: GCA_028287345.1. Lineage (GTDB taxonomy): Bacteria > Gemmatimonadota > Gemmatimonadetes > Gemmatimonadales > Gemmatimonadaceae > AG11. The sequence goes on along the minus strand of JAQBPV010000326.1, from coordinate 4,818 downwards.
CGTATCGGCGGCGATGGATCCATACAGGAAGTCGTATGGAAAAGCGCGCAGCAGATCCGCCACCACGTCGGGTAGCAGATTGAGCGACCGGAGCACCGCCTCGCCGAGGTAGACGTGGGTGCCCGGTGTCCAGGCGTGTGCTGTGTGCGGGAACAGGGCAATCAGCACGAGCGCGACTGCGGCGTATCCGCCGAGTCGCGCCAGTGCCGTCATCCAGCGATTGTCTGGACTAGATGCCCATTCGCTTACGCTGCGTCCGAAGCGCCCGGCGAAGGTCGCGGAGCTCGTGCTGGACGAAGCCATCGATGCGCTCGCGCGCCGCGCCCACCGTCTCGCGGACGTCGTGCTCGATGCGGTCGACCGGAATGCGGTCGATGAGCTCACCGCCGTGCTCGCGCGCCCACCGCGCGCCAATTCGGCTTGCCCGGAGGGCGGACTTTCCAGCGATGCCCGCGCCGCGTAGCAGTGGTGCGACGGGCCGGCTCCCGGAGGGGCCGCGGCGGAGGAGAAGCGTCGCTGTTGCGCCAATCGCGGCACCGATGAGCGCCGCTGTGAGCAGGTCGTACTGGGCGTCACGCGCCCCCCCATCCCCGCTGTCGCGGCCGGACTCGCGGACGCGTGGGCCCCGCTTCGGGCGAATCGGTATCGTCGTAGCCATCATCGTGCTCCTCTGACGCCGGGAGCGGCACGCGCAGCGTGACCTCCACGTCGTCTGCATTGTGAAGCGACTGCGCCCCCACGCGCACCCCGCGCACTGTGGACGCCGTCGCGACGAAAACCCCTTCTGCTTCCTGCTGTACCACCTCGAGCAGCGCATTGAATTCGTTCAACCGCTGCTCCGTGAGCGCCACCGCCTGCTGCAGCCGCTGGTTGGCGGCTGCGATCGTGGCGTGGACCTGCTGCACATCGGTCCGCACCGACGTCGTGATGTAATTCACGTTGTCGGCGATGGAGCTCGCCTGCCGCATGAGCGGGTTGATGTCGCCATACACCCGATCGAGCAGGTCGCTGATCTTCTTGTAGCTCTTCCGGAAGTTCCAGGCCGCCGGAACCAGCGCCACGGTCAGCACGAGAATGGCGATCGTCATCAGCCCGCCGGCGACCGCTGTCGCCTTCTCGAACCACCCTGGATCCTGACCGACCTGCCGCATCAACACGGTGTCGGGATGCGCCGCCTGAAGCAACAACCAAGCGCCGGCGCGCACGAACGAGACGGTCATCGGCAACCTGAGCTAGAGTGCGCGGCTCGCGACCGCCGGCTCTCGCGATGTGCAAGGGCGGGGCCACCCGTTAGGCATGAAGGCCATCGTAGCCGATGCGAGTCCGCACTGTCAACCCGCCGCATCCAAACGCGCGCCGATACTCGCGGCGCGAAGGGTGCAGTTGGCCCACGCGCGCTTGACCCTCGGACGCGCGCTGGGGATGTTTCCCCGCTACGCCGATCGACGCCGTACGACGCCGCACGCCGCACGCGTGCTCGACCCATTGCACGTCTCCAATGCCAGCAATGCAGTATCTCGTCCAGGGCGGAGCCCGCCTCAGCGGACGCATCCGCCCCTCCGGCAACAAGAACGCCGCGTTGCCGATCGTCGCCGCCTCCCTCCTGTGCGACGAGCCGATCCACCTCACCAACGTCCCACGCATCAAGGACGTCGAGACGCTGGTACTGCTGCTCAAGTCCGTCGGAGCCAGCGCCGAGTGGACCACGCGGAACTCGCTGACCATCCACGCGAAGACGTTGAGTGTGAAGGAGCTCGATCCGGAACTCTGCCGGAAGATCCGCGCGTCGATCCTCCTCGCTGGCCCACTGCTCGCCCGCTGTGGCGAGATCGTCCTGCCCCCGCCAGGCGGTGACGTCATCGGCCGGCGTCGCGTGGACACGCACTTCCTCGCGCTCCAGCAGCTGGGTGCGACCTTCGAGCTCGACGAGGCCTTCATCCTCAGAGCGTCGAAGCTCAAGGGCGCCGACGTCTTCCTCGATGAGCCGAGCGTCACCGCAACGGAGAACGCGCTGGCAGCCGCCGTTGCCGCCGAAGGAACCACCGTACTGCGCAACGCCGCCGGCGAACCACACGTCCAGGACCTCGCTCGCTTCCTCGTCGCCATGGGCGCCAGCATCGAGGGCATCGGCACGAACACCATCACCATTCACGGTGGTCGTCCGCTGCACGGCTGCACGTACGAGATCGGCCCTGACCACATCGAGGTCGGCTCCTTCATCGGGCTCGCTGCCGTTACGCGCTCCGAGATCACTATCGAGAAGGCGGGCGTAGAGCACCTGCGCTCCACGCTCATGGGCTTCGAGCGGCTTGGCGTCGTCGGGCGTATCGAGGGCGAAGATCTCGTGATTCCTGCGAACCAGGAAATGAAGATTCGCAGCGATCTCGGTGGCGCGGTTCCCAAGCTCGAGGATCAGCCCTGGCCGGCATTCCCTGCGGATACCATGTCCATCGCGCTCGTCACGGCAACGCAGTGCGAAGGTGTCATCGTCATCCACGAGAAGATGTTCGAGTCGCGACTGTTCTTCGTGGACAAGTTGATCGGCATGGGTGCTCGCATCGTGCTGTGCGATCCGCACCGTGCGGTCGTCGTCGGCCCGTCGAAGCTTCGCGGCGGGCGCGTGGAGTCACCCGATATTCGTGCCGGCATGGCGATGCTGCTCGCCGCACTCACTGCCGAGGGTGAGAGCATCATCGACAACGTGGGCCAGATCGAGCGCGGCTACGAACGCATCGACGAGCGTCTCCGCGCGCTCGGCGCGGAAATCGAGCGCGTCGAGGACCGTCGGACGAAGTGAGCACGAGCACGTCCGCTTCTGTCATTGAAGGCGCCGAGGTCGTCGATTCGTTCGACGACCTCGGCGTCCTTGCGTTTACGACTGGCCGGGCCGCGGGCAGCTTTGGAACGGGAACCGACGAGCCGATTCGAGAGGTGATGGCGCGGTGGAGTGCGTTGCGCGCGTTCGTCGGTGGCAGCAGCGCGCGTCTCGCCACCGCGACGCAGGTGCACGGCAACCGCGTGGTCGAGCATGTCGACAGCTGGCTCGGTTGGCTGCGCGGCGAGGATGCTGATGGACACCTGTCGCTTGCTCCCGGAACCGCGATGGCGGTGACGGTCGCCGACTGCGTGCCCGTGTTTCTCGCGCATCCATCTGGTGCGACGGCCGCGCTGCATTCAGGTTGGCGAGGCACGGCCGCGCGTATCACGGAGCAGGCACTGGCGCAGTTTCGCGCGCACGGCCTTCAGGCTTCCGATATTCGGATGCACTGTGGTCCAGCGATCTGCGGAAAGTGCTATGAGGTGAGCGCGAGCGTCTACGCCGAGCTCACAGGTCGCAATCCTGGACGGCCGACCAAGATCGACCTGCGCGCGTTGATCGCCGATCATGCGCGAGTCATGGGTGTGAAACAGATCTCGTCGAGCCAACTCTGCACGAGGTGCGACAACTACCGCTTCTACTCGCATCGCGCGGGCGATGCTGGCCGGCAGCTCGGCGTAATCATGTCGAGGTCGTGAAGTGAGCATGAACGACCGCGAACAGCGCGCGCTGCTCGACGAAAATGTGGTGCTCGTGGATGTCGAAGACCACGAGGTCGGCGTCGCGTCGAAGCTGAAGGCGCATCAGGATGGACAGTTGCACCGCGCGTTCTCGGTGCTGGTGTTCGACTCGTCCGGTTCCATGCTGCTGCAGCGGCGATCAGCGCTGAAGTATCACTCAGCGGGCCTGTGGTCGAACAGCTGCTGCGGACACCCGCGTCCCGGCGAAGACCTCACGCAAGCGGCACAGCGCCGCCTGCGCGAGGAGCTCGGCCTCGACGTGGCGCTGCATCCGGAGTTCTCGTTCATCTACGAGGCGGCATTGGAGGGCGGGATGCACGAGCACGAACTCGATCACGTGTTCGTGGGTTATTCCGATGCGGACCCCGTTCCCGATCCGGGTGAGGTGAGTGAATGGCGGCGGGTCGCACCGCGGGAGCTCATGCGCGAGATGTCCGCTGATCCGGCGGCATTTACGGTGTGGTTCGACATTCTCATGCGTCGCACCGAAGCGAGCCGATGGCAGAATCGCTTGACCATGCCATAGGCACCGCTTACCTTCTATAGTTGTGAGGGCCGAGAGGCGCTCGCAGAATGTGGGGGACGCTCCCCACATTTTTTTATTGCCGGACGCTCCCTAGAGACAACATGAACGAAGCGCTGGAACGTGTTGTCATGCAGGAACTTGATGAGGCGCAGTTCGATCTCGTCGAGCTCCGGCAGGGGGGCACGAAGTCGCGCCCGGTTCTGGAGGTCAGAATCGATCGGCGCGACGGTCAGAAGGTGACCGTCGACGATTGCGCGCGAGCATCGCGCGCCCTGGAAGCGAAGTTGGACGGTGGCGGTCTCGTCTCAGATCGGTATGTGTTGCAGGTGTCGTCTCCCGGTGAGCGTCCGTTGCGGACGCCTGACGAGTGGCGGCGCTTTCTCGGTCGCTGGGCCAGCGTGCTCGCGCCCGACTTTGGCGGCAGGCTCGAAGGCGAGATTGTCGCAGTGGACGAAGACGGTGGGGAAGTAGCAGTCACGCTCAAGCCGGAGCGTGGTGAGTCGAAGCGTATTCCGCTCACCGCGGTCAAGGAGGCGAGGCTGGCGTTCCGCTTTTCATAACGACAGGTCACGGGTCGTCGATGTGACGACCCTTTTCAGCGAGGTCTTGGATGGTCAGTTCCGCAGAGATGTTGGCGGCGTTCCGCGAGTTGTCGAACTCGAAGCAGCTCGACCGGACGGAGCTCTACGGGCTTCTGCAGGACGGCTTCATGGCCGCGCTGGCGAAGAAGTACG
>JAQBPV010000309.1 GCA_028287345.1 Gemmatimonadota bacterium | reverse complement strand
CCACGAGCACGCACGCCGCTCGACATTGCGCTGCCCGAATACTTCGATCGCATCGCGGCGCAGATGCGGCTGATCAGAGAACGGAACGTTCACTGAGTCTGACGTCGGTAACGTCTGGTCAACGCCCGACCCTCTGCGCGCGTTCAGTAGCTGACGGCCTCGCGGCCGCGGTTGCTCCCGCCCTTCAACGCCACTCACACATGCGCCGATTCGCTGCGCTGCTTTTCCTCTCGCTCGTCGCCAGCAACATCGCCGCCGCGCAGGAGAAGGAGGATCGCACCCTCCTCAATTGGGACCAGATGCGCGCGATCATCATGGAAGCCTCTGGCGAGCGCGCCATGCATCACGTGATGGAATTCGTGCCGTATCAGCGCGTACGTCCCGCGTCGGAGTACACGGTCGGTCCCTTTCGCGAGAGTAAGGCCACTGCGGACTTCGCGAAGGAATACGGTTTCTCCACCGTCGAGATCGAGAAATTTCCCAGCGCTCAACTCTGGCAGCCCTCGAAGGGCCAGCTGTGGGTGGCCGAGAAGCTCGGCCCGCGCAAGCTCTACGACATCTATGACATGCCCGTCGCACTCGGCGGCAACACGCCCACCGGCGACATCTCCGGCGACTTGGTCGACATCGGCAACGGCGGTCGTCCCGAGGACTACGCGGGTAAGGATGTGAAGGGCAAAGTCGTCCTGGGAAGCGCAGGCCTCAACGTGCTGCAGCGGATGGCCGTGTTCGAGCGCGGCGCCGTCGGCGTGCTGTCGTGGAGCTCCATGCGGCCCATCCAGCAACCCGACATCGTGATCTCGTCGTCCATTGCGGCCGCCAATCCGAATGGCGGATCTGTCGGCTTCGGGTGGATGGTGACGACGCGCGTCGCACGCGATCTCGCGTTGCGAGTCGAGCGTGGCGAGAAGGTCACCATTCGTTCCGTCGTCGAAGCACAGACGTATCCGGGCCGGCAGGAGGTCATCCACGCCACCATCGCCGGCGACGGAAGCACCAACCAGGACGTCATCGTATCCGGCCACATCTACGAGGGCTTGATCAAGCAGGGCGCAAACGACGACAACTCTGGCGCCGCCCACATCCTCGAGATGGGACGCGCCTACATCGCTCTGGTGAAGAGCGGCCAGCTCCCGAAGCCGAAGCGCACCATCCATTTCCTCTGGGTGCAGGAGATCAGCGGGACGAACGCATGGCTCAATGCGCATCCGGACGTCGCCAAGCGGATCATCGCGGATCTCAACTACGACATGGAAGGCCTGCGACTGAGCACCAGCGGCGCGCAGTGGCTGCTCATGCGTACGCCGGACTCCTTTCCGACCTTCCTCAATGACATCTGCCAGAACTTCCTGGAGTTCGTGGCCGAGATCACGCGTGAGCGCGTGCGCTATCGCGCGAACGGGTATGCGCCGGCGCTCGACGTCCTGTCACCGAATGGCAGCCGCGACGCGTTCAACATCAAGGTCGACAAGTACTACGGCTCGAGCGATCACGCGACGTACATGCAGCACGGCATTCCCGCGGTGATCTTCAACACCTGGCCCGATCCGTGGTATCACTCGTCGCAGGACACACCGGACAAGCTCGATCCCACGCAGTTCAAGCGCGCGGCCGTCGTCAGCATCGGTGCGATGGCGGTGCTCGCCGCCGCAGATGATCAGATGGCCGTCCGCGTCGCTGCCGATGCACTCGGCCGCGGCGCCGAACGCATGACGGCGAACCAACGCAAAGGCTTCGGCTACATCGGCGACGTGACTCAGCCATCGCAGCTCCCGCAGGCATACGCCGACGCGAAGGCAGCGGTTCGTCATCAGGCCAACATCGAGAAGGCAGTCGTGAAGTCGTCGAGCGTGTTGTTCACTGATCCCGTCGCAGCCGAGAAGAAGCTTGCCGCAATGTATGACGTCTTGATCGACGCGCGCGCGAATGCGCTCGTCGCCGAAGTGAAGGCGACATACACACTCGCCGCGGCGACGTGGAAGGTGCCCGCGAGCGAGCCGGTTCAGTCGGAGCTCGAGAAGCAGGCATCGCGCACGGTAGTGGAGCGAGTGCCGGTTGCTGCAGGCGCGCGCCCTGCCGGCGGCGGTGGCGGGCGTGGCGGTGGTCCGCCGTCCGCCATTCCCGGACACATGGCCGGCGAGGTGAACGCGCTGCTCGGCCGCGGACTCACCGTGCTCGAGATTCGGGACTTCATCTCCGGCGAATTCGAACCCGTGCCGCTTCAGGATGTCTGGGATTACGTGAAGGCGTTGGAGACCGCGGGCACTGTGAAGCTCACGGTAAGGAGATAGAGCGCCGGAGCCAACAACAACAGCTCACACGGATCTACGCGGAAAAACTGCCGGATGAACACGGATACGTCAGAACCGTCATGCAGTATCCGCGTAAATTCGGCAGTTGTCCGTGCAAATCCGTGTGAGCTTTTGCTTTGCTCTACGGCTGCTGATTCATCACGATTGTCACGTCAGTTCCGTTGGATCCAGTACCCTTCGTCGCTGATCAACACGTCCAACTCGAGCGCCTTCTTGTCGGACTCGGTGGTGTAATCGGCGATGTGGATGGCCGAGGTGCGAATCTCGTTGCCCTCGGCATCCACGAGTGAAAGCCCGAGCCTGTCGCGCGCGGCGTGATACCGCGCGAGCTTCTCGCCGTCGCGCGGCTCGCCACCCCGCATCGGCACCGCCTCGGTGAACAGGCGAAACACCGGCTGCACCAGGTCGTAGCCGAAGCCGGGACGAAACCGTCCCCACGCGCGGCCTACTGACTCGTCGACCTGCTCGAGATCGGAGTGTCCGATGATGACGCCGTGCAACTTCACGGTGTGCCGCACGCTATTTCGCCTCGGAGGCGCGACGCGCCATGACGAGGTCGGACTGCACGTCATGACCCAGCGTGAACGTCTGCGATCCCACTGGGACGAACCCCCATCGCTGATAGAACGCAATCGCGCGCGCGTTGCTCTCCCACACACCGAGCCAGAGTGTCTGCCTGCCGCGTGCTGTCGCTTCATCGATACAGCGCTGCATCAACGTTGCGCCGACTCCCGTGCCAATCATCCGCTTTGCGGAGTAGAGTCGTGCGATCTCCAATGCAGTGTCGTCGCCGACCGATGGTGGCACCGGCGCATCATGCAGCATTGTGTACCCGACTGCCACGCCATCCTGCTCGGCGAAGAAGACCGTCCGCGTCGGATCGGAGAGCTCGTCGCGTTGTGTGGCTTCGCCGAAGGCGCTGTCCATATAGAGCGCCATGTTCTCCGCCGAGTTGTCGGCGGCGAACGAGTCGCTGAACGCCGTCGCGGCGAGCTCGGCGAGCAACGCGGCGTCAGCCGTCGTTGCTCGCCGAGTGGTAATTGAGGATGTCGCACGCGAGGTCATTCTACGGAGTCAAGTTCGGATTCAAGAACAACAACTGACTGGCTTGAATCATGTGAATTTCCTGGAATTGCATCTCTGCATGACGGAGTGGCAACGCGCCAACAACTCGGCGCAACTGCAAGAAACCAAGCTCACATGGATTCACGCGAAAACAGTCGAATGGGCACTGATAAAACAGAATCACGTGCAGTATCCGCGATCCTCCGGCAGTTGTCCGTGTAAATCCGCGTGCGCTTTTGCTGTTGTGCGGTGCCAAGGATTGGTGCAAGGATGTCAGTTCCCGCGAGGAGCAAATTCAAGTCAATTCGCATGATTCAAGTCGGGCGGTTCTATCCTCATCGCCCCATTCTATCATGCGAAGATCGAATTTACCGCGAGCGTCACCGACGCGCGAGCGTCCGCAAGCCGAGTGCACCGTTGATCCATCGCACTAGCGGCACCAGCTGCGCATACTCTCTCGCGAGGAGATCCGGCAACTTCACGCTGAGCACTTCGCGTTGCGTCAACTCGCGGCCCAGCGTATACGACTGATGACGCAGCAGCTCCGCCGCCGGATGATCTTCTGCATACCCGCGCGGCATCCGCGTCAACATGTTCTCTTCGTCGAGGCCGCCGAACTTCTTCTTCACGGCCGCGTCGCGAAGAATCTTCGTCAGCGGACGATGATCGTCGTCGATGACGGCGCGAATGCGCTGCAGCGTCGGACGTGGTGGCATCCAGATGCCCGCGCCGATCGACGCACGCGTCGCTTCCATGTGGAAGTAGAAGCCCGCGCCGCCGTGTGGCGCTGCCGTCCCCACGCCGCGGCCCGCATCGCTGTGATGAAACCAGCAGGCGACGTTCGTCTTGTACGGCGACTTGTCAGCCGAGAAGCGAACGTCGCGATGGATGCGAAAGAGCGATCGCTTGGGATCGCCGACGATTTCGGGAGCCAGCGTCGCGAGGCGAACGTCGACCTCCTCGACGAGCGCGCCGAGCGGCGCGCGCAACTCGGTCTCGTAGGTGTCGCGGTGTTTCGCGAACCAGTCGCGATCGTTGTTCCGTTTGAGCGAGCGAAGAAAACCGAGTGCAGCGGGACGGAAACCTGTGAATTCCGTCTCGGTCACGGCACCGGCTTTGGTGTCTTCGTGTGCTCGGGAGGCGTGATGCGGAACTCGAAGTTCTGCTCGACGGCCTGCCGCACGTGTCGTCCACCCATCGACGCGGGCGAGAACATCATCTGCGGCACTGCCTGTCGCACTGCCAGCGCGAACAGCGGATGGGTCGCACGCACGACCTCGATGGTGGAGGAGTCGGCGCGTCCCGTGCTGTCGACGACGAAGCGGATGAAGACGCCCCCCTCCTTGCCCTCCTTCATGAGCTCGGGCGGATATGCGGGCGCTGCGCTGCCTTCGGAGCGCGTGGCACTTTCTTCGACGTCCAGGATGGAATACACGGAGTCGCGTGACTCGAGCGCCGTCGATGGCGCCTGCGTCTCCGCCTCATTACCCGCATTTCCACCAGCCTGCGCCTTCTTCGCGTCACCTGCATGGGCCACGACGAGGCCGTCCTGACGCTCGTTGGTCACCGGCGTCAGTGAGCCGACATCCAGGTACTGAAGATGCTCGACGATGTTCTCGGAGCTCGGGCGCCGGTCGGGTGGCGGAAGGTAGAAGATCCGCTGCGCGATGGCCTCCTCGATGGCGCGCGCGCGTACGCCGGTGCCGTAGACCGCGGCACCGATCAGCACTGCGTGTGCGACGACGCTGAACGCAGTGCTAGGGCCGAACACGGTCGACTTGACCGCCGAATGAAGCCAGATACGCATCATATCCGCCGCTCCGCCAAGTGGGAGAAGGAGCCGCCTCCTGCAGTATTGTCTGACCTTCCCTTCCGGGCAAGCGGTCACCGCGGTTCGTCACAAAAGCCCGCCGGCGACAATTAGAGATTCGCCGGTCAGGCGGTACGTCGTCCAGTCGCTCGTAGGCTTCGCGCCGAGCGATTCGTAGAAGCCGATGGCGTCCACGTTCCAGTCGAGAACGGCCCATTCCAGACGGCCGTACCCCCGCTCCACGGCTGTGCGAGCGAGGGAAGTGAGCAACTGCTTCCCGATGCCGAAGCCCCTGAAGTTGGGGAAGACGAAGAGGTCCTCGAGGTAGATGCCCGGCCGCGCGAGGAAGGTAGAGTAGCTTCGGAACCACAGAGCGAACCCAGCGGGTGCATCGCCGACAAGGGCGAGCGTCACTTCGGCGGCAGGCGTCGCGCCAAAAAGGGATTCGCGGAGAAGCTCCTCCGTCGCCTGGCATTCGTGACCCAGCCTCTCGTACTCGGCGAGTCCCTGGATGCAGCGGAGAATGGTGGGGACGTCCTCCACCGTGGCAGGCCTGAGTGTGACGGGCTGCGAGGACTGGTGCGCGAATGTCATATCGTGGCGAACGGTGGTCGAAATCGTCCTACTTTAGAGCGCCAAGCCATGGCTGAGCCGACGCCGGCGCAGTAGTTTAGCGATCACCGCAGAATACCGGATGGCCGTGCTCGATATTTCACCACTTCTCCACGAAACCCTCGCGGGACGTTACGTCCTCAAGCGCGAGATCGGACGCGGTGGAGCAGCTACGGTCTATCTGGCGCACGACGTCCGCCACGAGCGGCTCGTCGCCATCAAGGTGCTGCATCACGAGCTGTCGCATGCGCTCGGCGCCCAGCGCTTCCTGCGCGAGATCAAGCTCACTGCCAGCCTCCAGCATCCGCACATCCTCCCGATCCACGATTCGGGCGAGGCGCACGACCAGCTGTATTACGTCATGCCGTACGTCGAGGGCGACTCGATGCGGCAGCGACTCACCGCCGACAGCCGTCTCTCTGTCGAGGAGACCGTTCGCATCGGGCGTGAGGTCGCGGGTGCGTTGGCCTACGCGCACGAGCGCGGTGTCGTGCATCGCGACATCAAGCCGGAGAACATCCTCTTCTCTGGCGGCCACGCGGTGCTCGCCGACTTCGGCATCGCGCGCGCCATCAACCGTGCGCACGAGAAGATCACGCAGCAGGGCACGATCACCGGCACGCCGGCGTACATGAGCCCCGAGCAGGCGCGCGACCGGGCCTTTGACGGACGCAGCGACGTGTATTCGCTGGCCTGCGTGTTGTACGAGGCAATCGCGGGCGTGCCGCCGTTCGTCGGCGAGACGCCGCAGCAGTTGCTCACACAGCGCATCTCCAAGCGCGCACCGCTGCTTCGCGAATACCGCCACGATGTGCCGGGTCCCATCGAGTCCGTGCTCGCCAAGGCGCTCTCGATCTCTCCCGACGATCGCTTCGATGACGTGCGCGCGTTCAGCGCCGCACTCTCGGCGGCCATCGGCAATTCTGGTGAGACGCTTACTGCGCGCGCCATTCGTCGTCCGTTGACGAAGAGCCCATGGCTGTGGGCCGCCGGTGTAGCGCTCCTGGTGTCTGGAGCCGCCGCATCCACCGCGAAAGGCCGCGACCAGATCGACGTCCTCACTGGTCGCGTCGACACCGCGCAGTACGCGGTGTTCCCGTTTCAGTATTCCGGTATCGCGGCACCGAGTCAGGATCAGGAGCCGGTAGCGCAGGGGCTTTACTCCGCCATGCGCGAGTGGAATGGCCTCAAGCTCGCGAGTGATCTCAGCGTCGCGGACGCGAAGCATGACGCGCTCGACGCGTCGCTCGACGGCATGCGCGCCGCGGCACGCCGAGCACGCGCCGGAAAGCTCGTGTGGGGACGCGTGTGGGTGAGTCGCGACTCGATCAAGGTGCGCGCCGGCGTGATCGACGCGATCGACGGCACGACATTGCGTGAGAAGGAGATCAGCGGACCGCGCGACCTGCTCGACAAGCAGCCAGGCGTGCTCCGTCTCCTCGCCGCAGAATTGATTCGCCTCGATGGAGTGCCGCTCGGCGCGAGCTCGGGCGAGATCGGCACACGCAACCTCGCGGCATGGCGTGCCTATCAGGAAGGCCAGCGCGCGCTCACCACGTGGCGCGTCCTTCCCGCCATCGAGCACTTCGAGCGGGCCGTCGCGGCGGATGCGGACTACGCGTACGCGCAGGCATGGCTCGCACAACTCCAGTTGTGGCGCGACCAGCCCGTCGCCGTCTGGGGGCCGCATGTGAGCACCGCCCTGCGCAATCGTGCATCGCTCGGCGCGCGTGAGACGTCGATGGTCGAGGCGCTGCAGGCGATCCAGCGTGGTGCGTACAGCGATGCCTGCCGCGCGTACAACGACATGCGCGCGCGCGACTCGCTCGACGCCGCGGCGTGGCTCGGATTGGCGCACTGCCAGGGGTTGGATCCGGTCGTGGTGCGTAGCAGCGCGAGCAAGTCCGGATATGTGTTTCGCGGGAGCATGGCGGGCGCACAGCGCGCCTATGCGCGCGCGATGCAGATCGCGCCCTCGTCGTTCTGTGCCTTTCACTTCGAGTCCGTCGTTCGCCTCTTCGTCGTTGAGTCGAACCGGTTTCGCGTTGGCGCCAACGCCGATAGCCAGCCGTATTTCGGCTTGCAGGATGTCATCGGCGATTCGATCGCCTACGTCGCGCGGCCGTTCACGGATCTGCGAGGCACTCCGTTCGAGGTGCTCGCGCCGGCCTACGACCGCGCACTCCAGCGCAATCGGGACGCGTTGCTCACTGTCCTCTCGACGCTCGCACAGCGGTCACCCGACAACCCGGACGTCTTCGAGTCACTTGCCCGCGTGCTCGAGACGCGCGACGAAATCACGGGTACGCCGAACGGTGGGTACTCCGCGCTCAGTGCACTCGAACGCGCGAAGCTGCTGTCGAAGGACTCGGTCCAGCGCGCGCGTCTTGGTGCAGCTGACGTTCGTCTTCACCTCAAGCTCGGTGACTTCAGCCGGACGGCGGCGATCGGCGATTCCATCCTTGCTGCGAAGACGGCGCCGAGTCCCGCGGTTGCGAGATATCTGGCCGGTGTCGCGGCGCTGCTTGGCCGCGAGCAACTGGCCATCACGTTCCTGCGTAGCAGTGGAACGTCGGTGATGGATGCGGGGGCGCCCGCTGTACCGCTCATCGAAGACGTGTCGACGGCGCTCTTCGTACGAGCTGCGCTGGGCGCCTGTGATGATTCGCTGAAGACGCTGCACAAGCGGGTCGGCACTCTGCTGGAGAGCTATGTGAATCCTGCCCAGCGCGACGTTGCTCGAACGGGGATGTTGATGCGCCCGACCATGTTTGCGGTGGGATGTCTGGGTGCGGCGTCGGCGGTGCCGCTCACCGCGCGCCCCGCTCCCATGATGCAGGCGATTCAGGCGCTGGGCCGCGGCGAGGTCGCGCGCTCGCGCTCCATGCTCGATTCAATGCAGCGCATCCGCCGCGTCGTCCGCCCGGGCGACCTCTCGCTCGATTACCTGATGGCGGAAGTGTGGCTCAGCACCGCACTTGGAGATACCACAGCGGCGATCCACCAGCTCGACCTCACCCTGACTGCCCTTCCGGCGCTCAGCTACTACGTTGTCTACGAGACAGGCATGGCCGCAGCCGTCGGTCGCAGCATGGCGTTCCGCGCCGACATCGCCGCGCGTCGCGGCGATGCGGGTACTGCAGCACTCTGGGCCAGCCGCGTCCTCACTCTCTGGGCACATAGTGATCCATCACTCGCGCCGACGATTGCGCGGATGAAGGCACTCGCCGCGCATAGCTCCTAGCAGTTCCCGCCGCACAGGGCCCGCCATCCGTGGCCCCAACTTTCAAACTCTTTTCCGGAGGTTCCGTGAGTCGGTTCCAGCTTCGTCGTGCCCATGTCGCAGTTGCATCCGCAGTTGTGCTCGTTGCTCTGGCGTGTTCGAAGTCCGATGCACCGCCCGCTGACACCACCGCCAAGGCACCCGATACCTCTGCGGCGGCCTCCGTCGCGCCGCAGGCCCTCGTTGGTGCTGCGCGCGGCTTGAAGAAGAACAAGCCGATGCCTGGCGACCTCACGAAGCCGATCGACGATTATACGGGCGACGAGTTCCGCGACCTCGTCAAGAAGCTCTCCTTTGTCGGCGGGCACGAGCGGCCACGCAAATGCAAGGATGATCCGGCCTGCAGCGGTTCGAAGAGGACGCTCGTCCTCGTCGACGCCGTGGCGACGCAGGACTCCCTCTCGGCATCGACTGCCCCACAGTTCGGCATCGTCTACGTGCGCGCCATCAACAAGGGCGATGCCCCGGAAGCGCGATACGGCATGCTGCCCAGCAACAAGCAATACGAGTACTACATGATCGTCACCGCCGACTCAGCTGGGACGGGAATGCAGTGGCGCCTGGAACAATTCGATTCGAAGGCACGCACGCATTCGAAGTTCGGCGAGGGGAAATTCGTCCCGTGCAATCACGCATGGGTGGCCGGAGCGAAGGCCGACTTCAAGACCTGCGCGAATTCCGCCGCCGCTCACGATTCAGTGATGAAGCTCGGGCTCAACCTTCAAGGCGTCGACGGCGACCCGATCTGGGCGTCCTGCGCGATGGGCTGCTGCATCGGGCAGTGATTCGCGAAGCGGGTTCGGCGTCGGTCAGTTCTCGACGCCGTACCGCTCCCGCAGCACGTTCAGGTGATGGCGCGCATGACCGACGGTGATGTAGGCCAGCGCACGCGCCGTCACCTCTCCAACGCTCACCATCGCGCTCCGGTCCCACGCGTCGTCGGGGATTGAATCGAAGAGGCGGATGGTGCTCGTGCGGACGTCGAGCATCTCCGACGCGAGATCGGCCACCGTGCGCGCGTCCGAGCCCGCGGTCTCTGCGTACGAATTCTCCTCGAAGCCGGGCAGCGGCGTCTTGTCACCGCGCGCCAGCCGCAGCGCGCGGTACGAGAAAATCCGCTCCGCGTCGATCATGTGGCCGATGAGCGTCTTGATCGACCACTTGCCTTCTGCATACCGGTAACTGCCGCGTGATTCCTCGATGCCGTTGAGCGTCTTCGCGAGCTCGTCCCTCGCCTCGCGCACGATCTCGCGGATGTCACCGTCGCGCACTGAAGCAACGTAGCCCGCATAGAACGTCGGATACTCTTTTGCCTCTGGTCGGCTGAGCGACGATGCAGTCATGGGGGACGGAAAGAGTGAAGGGTCAGTGCGCCGTTGCAAGTGTGGGCGGTGCCGAACGTCGCCACGTGATGATCACGATGCCGACCGCGGCGATCGCGAGCGCGACCACCTGCGCCGACGTCACCGGTCCGACCATGTCGCTCTTCGCTCGGAAGAACTCGACGATGAACCGCTCGATTCCCGCCATTACGCAGTAGACGCCGAACAGCCATCCGGATGCGTGCTCGTGCTTCCGGAGGCGCCAGAGCACCACGAACATCACGAAGCCGAGCAGCACCTCGAGCAGCTGCGTTGGGTAGACGCTCATCACCGTATCGGGCGAGATGCTCGCCGGCAAGTTGGCGTGATACTCCGCGTTCATTATCCCGGCGGTCGAGCGCGGCAGCCCTTCAGGAAATGCGACGGCGAGCGGGCCATTCCACACTCGGCCATAGTCGTCGCCAACTGCCCAACAGCCCGTGCGCCCAATCGCGTAGCCAGCGGCGATGCCGACGGCCGCCCCATCGGCGACGCGGAGGAATGACTTCTTCCGCCAGCGGATCACGGCCGCGCACAACAGAACGGAGCCCATGAAGCCGCCCCAGAACACGAACCCCGAACGTCCCCACAGCGCGCTGAAACTGCCTTGAAGAATCGCGAAGTACGTCTTCGCGCCGACGATCGTGCCGACGAGTGCGGCGAAGGTCACGTCGTTCATGATCTCGGGATCGTCGCCGCGCTCCTCGAGCACCGACTGCGCAACCCAGTGCGCGATGCCGAATGCGGCCATCATCGCGATGCCGAATCCGGTGAGCTTGAGCGGACCGATGGCGAAGTTGAACGGGTGATGAACGATCGGTGCGATCATCGCTTCCTCGTCTGCACGCGCATCTTCGTCCACACCACCACGGCGGCGCAGTTATTTCCAGAGGTCACGAACTGCGGGGGCGTCGAGATGCCGTTGTACACCTCGACGGCAGCAACCTCCTCGGGCCTGATGAACGAGTCGAGGTCGCCGGGCTCCATGGACTGCCACTGCGCACCGTCGACATACACGGTGACGCAGCCGCCGCCCGTTGCCGAGCGTGTCGATTGAATGGTCTGCTGGCCATTTCCTGCCGACGACACGCGAATACCTGGCACCGTACGAAGCAGGTCCGTGAACTGCGTCGCGTGACGCTTCTCGAGCTGGTCTGGATCCATGAAGTATCCACCGGCCGAGGAGCGCTTGCGGTCGCTGAAGCCTACTTTCTGCAGACCCTCGTCACGCACCGAGACGACTTCCACCGGCGACAACTCAGGCACGTAGATGCCGAGCTTCACCGTGACGCGCGCGGGCGAACGCGCCGACAGCTCGACGGGCACTTCCGTCGGCCTGTAGCCGAGCTGTCGCACGACGATGGCCTGAGTACCGGATGGCAGCGAGTCGAGGACGAAGTCACCATTTGCGCGCGTGAGTGTCGCCGCGCTGATGCCCATCAGCCCCACTCGCGCGTTGGCCACCGGTGCGCCACTCGCATTGAGCACCTTGCCGAACACGCGCGCCGAGCCCTTCTGGATGGGCAGCTTCGACACGCTGTCGGTGCCGGCGATCTTCGGCAGGGCGGCGACGCTCATGCTCCGCAACGCCAACAATCCTTCACTCTGCGACACCGTCACCTCGGCGGTGGCGCCGCCGTCCTTGCGCTGCGCCTGCAGCTTGCCCTCGAACGTCGCGGGGAGTCCACAGAGGCGGTACGTGCCGTCCGCCGAGACGACGTCTACGCGCACGCGCGGCGACTTCTTCACGCGAAGGTTCGCCGGCAGGCCCGGTGGATCAGGATCGTACCAGACGAAGGAGACGCGCGCGCCCGCTGCCGGCTCGTCCGTGTCCGGCTCGCGGACGCGCCCGACGAGCGCTCCCGGGCCGAGTGCGCGTCGCGCGGGAGTGCAAAAGAGCCCGGTGAGCATGGTGGTACCGGGCACCGCGATCGCCGTGCGCGTCACTTCGCCGATGGCGAATGGCATCGACGGCGTCACGAGCGTGATGCCGAGGGTGTCGAGGAGCGGGTGGTCGACGATCAGCCGGTAATTACCGGGTGGAATGCTGTCGATGACGAAGCGGCCGAGGGAGTCGGTAGGTCCGATGCGACCCGTGCCTTCGACCTGAATGAGCGCGCCGACGAGGGGCTCTTCGTGAACGCTGTCGATGGCAATGCCCTGGAGGAACCCGAACTTGGGGACCTCGGGCACCGGCACAGGCTTCGCAGCCGGCTCCTTGGTCGTCGGTGCCTTGACTGGAGGCTTTGGCGGAGTCTTCTGCGCGGCGAGCGGCGCGGCGAACAGAAGCGCCGCGAGGAGTGGCGCAGAACGGGATGGCAGACGCATGGACAGGAATATAGGGCGGGAGACTCCCCGCTCTACCCGTGAATCCGGGTACGGGGTCCTTCCGTATGGAAGACCAACTTTGAAGGAGTCCGGTCAACCATGCGTTCCCACCGCACGTCCCTCCTCCTGGCGCTGGCGTTGGCATTACCGGTTGCCGCGATGGCACAGGCGGCTACGTCGTCTCCTGCCACGCGTCCCAAGCCCGCCCAGCTCCCGAAAGACTCCATGGAACTCGCCCGCAAATACACCGCGTGGTTCTATACGAATCAGGCAGACAGCATCGTCGCCCATCTGGATTCCGCCAATCGGGGCAAGTCGGAGCAGAAGGCTCAATACGAGAGCCGTGCGGCTGACCTTGCCGCTCGCGCCGGCACCGAGAAGATGCTGATGGACGAGAAGTTCATCACCCGCAACGGCGCCCGGCAGTACTGGAGGACGGCGATGTTCTCGAATTTTGCCGAACCGATCCT
Organism: Gemmatimonadota bacterium; assembly: GCA_028287345.1. Taxonomy (GTDB): domain Bacteria; phylum Gemmatimonadota; class Gemmatimonadetes; order Gemmatimonadales; family Gemmatimonadaceae; genus AG11. The sequence continues at coordinate 4,586 of JAQBPV010000309.1, read as the reverse complement.
GCTCCGCTGGGTCATCGGCGCCAACGGGGATATTCTGGGAATCGGCATGAGTCCGCTCAGCCAAGCCCCGCCAATCGACCCGTAGTGCCCGCCCTGATTCGAGTCTGCCACCCCACCTGGCAGTTCGTCTCACTCGCCGCGTCGTGAACGCCCGGCCGTTCACGACGCGGCGTGCTTTCTGCCTATGGACTTCCCATCACCTTCACGGAGTGGAGCATGGGCGGAAAGCCGAGCAACAACCTTCAGAGCGATCGTCCGGAATCCGGCGGCGCAGATCGGGATATGGAGCGCGAGAAGTCGGGCCTTCTGGAGCGCGAAAAGGAGAACTTCGCTGAGGAGCAGGTAGAGAAGCGGTCCGACGCTCCGGAACAGACCGGGGCGAAGCACGAGCCGTTCTCAGTGGGCAGTCCACCGAATCCGACGAAGAAGCACTAGGGAGCACAAGCTCGAGCTTCCAGCAATGAGCAAATCAGGGCCCGAGCTCGAGCAGCCCCAGCTCGGGCTCGGGCTCTATTTGCTCAATGCTCGGTGCTCAAAGCTCGAGCTCACTTCGGCTTGATCGCAGTCGCCGACACGTGCTCGGCGAGACGCGACATCAGCGTCTGCAGCGTCTCGCCGCGCCGCGCAACGATGCGGCCGAAGAGCGTGCGCGCCGCCAGATAGGTTGCGCCGAGGAACGCGGCGCCCGTCGCGATTGCAGCGGCGATGGCGGCTGGCTGACCCGCGACGCTTGCGCCCACCGCGCCGCCGGCGACGCTCACCAGCGGCATCATCCCCATCCCGATGCCGCCCATCGAACCCAGAAACAGTCCGGTCGCGACCTGACTGACCGGCTCCTCGATCCGGATCGTCGTGCGGCCATTCTTCGGCGTGATGGTGACCTGTACCATCCGCCCGCTGATGCGGCGCCGGCCACTCGACGTTGCCGTCCACTGCAGGCTGCGGCCGAGTGTCGACGCCGCACCCATGGCGCCCACGATGCGCTGAATCTCGAGGACGATCGGCTCATACTCGTCGGGTGAGATCTCGCCGTCGATCGTGCGCTCGAGACGCAGCGTCGACGGTGCTCCGAGGAAACGCGACGGCGTCTTGTCGGTGACGCGCGTATCGATGTCCGCGGCAGCGCGACGGATCAGCGCCGGATCCAATCCGGTCTCGCGCGCAATCTGTTCGAGCTCCACGAGCGACATGCCCGCCGAGGAGTCGCCCGGCGACGACTCCTGGAGCTCGGAGGCCTGCTTGATGATCAGCGCGACTTCCTTTTCGTTGTAGCGGCGGCTCGACGATGGTTCGGTCATTCGTCAGCGTCGCTTTGTCCGATCGTTCGTGCGTGGCGCCGCGAAGCCGGTGAACAGGCCGGTGTGACGCAGCGTCTGCGTGTGCCGCATGTTGTCCTCATCGCCGAGAGGCGCATCCTCGACGTCGCTCAACCTGGAGACGTCGATGCTGTTCGTGCCGTCGGGCGATACGGGATTGTACATGCTCGCGAACTTCTTGCCGACGAGGATCTCCTCGGGCTTGTAGCTCGAGCGCGCGTGCACCGCCTGCGCGAACGTCTCGTCGATGCCGCTGATGAGGATGAGAAACTCGGCGTCCGTGCGCACGAGGTCGTCGTGCTCGAGCGCGAACATCGGGCTCGTCTCGTCGATCGGATGAACGATCGTCCAGCTGAGCGGAAAGAATATGACCTTCGTGCGCTCGAGCTTGAGCTGCGCAAACCGGCGTCCCTTTCCGTCGAAGTAACTGAACTGCACCTTGGCCTCGAGCTCCATGAGCTGGTTGTTCCGTGCGTTGGTGATGCGGAACATGAATCCCGCCTTGCCATGGTAGGGCGCGATGACGGCGACGTCGCTGAACAGGAGCGCCGCCGTCGGGCGCGCGAAGCGCGCGAAGATCAGCCCGGTGAGAAGCGCGATGGCGTAGATGCTGATGATGGACTCGATCGTCATCACCCAGTTCGCCATCGGACCGACGGGATAGATGTTGCCGTATCCGATGGTCGCGAAGGTCTCGACGCTGAAGAAGAACGCGCGGAGAAAGCGTCCGCCCATACTCTCGGCGCTCATTCCGGCGAGCGAGTCCGGACCGCAGAGCAGGAAGAGCCACGCGAACAGCGCGTTCATTCCCAAGTACATCCCCGTGGCGCTGAGGAGGAACCTCGGCACCGACATGGAGAGCATGGCGTGGTAGAGGTTCCGGTAAGAGAAGAGCGGGAAGCCGTCGCGCCGGGCAGTGAAGCTTCCATCACGCTCGATGAGCCGGCGCTCATTGGCGCCGCCGACGACCGAACCGAAGCCGAGATCCTTCGGTTCGTCGACCGGCGGCGTGGGGGTCGCCGGCGCGTCGTCGATCAGCGCGGCTTCAGGGAGGGCAGCTTCATCTTCTCTCACGGGGAGAAGGTAGCGCTCTTTCCCGACATTCGTGAGGCGGCGAGTGTCTTACGGAACGGGCGCCGGCTTCGGCTCGACCTTCACGATCCACAGCCCATTGTTGAAGTCATTCACATAGGCCAGTCCATCCTTCGGATTCACGACCACGCCCCACGTGAACGCCGCATTCTTCGTATTCCCGTTCATGTCCGCCGTGTTCAGCTGCCCAATCTCGCGCCCCTGTGCACGCAGGTCGCCGCGCAGCTCACCCGAGACATCGAACACCTTGAAGCCACCGTCGTACGCACCGATGTAGAGCGTATCGCCGGCGACCCAGACGTTGTGCACGCCGCCGTATTCCGGCGTGTACGACGCCACCGCCTTCGGATGCTCGATGTCGCTCACGTCCACCACCTGCAGCGTACCGTACATGCGCGAGGCAGAGGCGTCCTTCGCGCCCACGATCGGGGCGTTCCGATACACCTCGTCGGCGATGAAGACGTAGTTCTTGAAGCGCCACGCGGTATGCGTGCCGCGCGTGAAGCCAGGGCCGCTCACCGCCTCGACTTCGCGATACAGTTTGTCGAGATCGTACTTGTACTGTGACACGAACACCGGCTTCGACGGTGATCCGCCCTTCATCCCGTTGCCGATGTCGAGCATCACGAGGCCGTCGTTCCACCACGAGCCGTACAGGATGCCGTCGCGGATGTCGATGTCGTGCAGGTAGCGGCCGCTGTTGTCCGAGCCGGGCGTCTTCCACTCAGCAACCTGCTTCGGGTGCAGCGGATCGTTGATGTCGATCACGTGCATCTTGCCCGTGGCGTCGCTCGTGAGATAGACGTGCGTGCCGTACTTCGGCTGCGTGTACACGAACGCCGAGTGCACGCCACCGGTAACGCCTTCCGTAAACTCGCTGATCGCCTTCGGGTGCAGCGGATCGTGCGTGTCGGCGATGACGATGCCGTTCTTGCGATCGGCCGCACCCTCGCGCGTAAAGACCATGTAGTTGCCGTCGGCCGTCGTCATCATGTCGTTCACCAGGCGCGTGTTGGCCTGGATGGAGTCGACGATGACGGGCTCGCTCGGATTGGTGATGTCGATCGTGTAGACGCGATCACCGCCGCCGTGCGTGCCCAGATACGCGACTTTACCGTTCGGGTGAATCCAGACTTCGCTCGTGGGGAACGCGGTTCGCGGCAGCCGTCCGACGACGCGCACCGGTCGACGCACGTCGCGCTCATCGATCTTCACGACGGCATCGACCGACCGTGCGCCATAGCTGGCGGTGACGACATAGGAGCCTGCCTCATAGGCGACGAAGGCGCCGTCGGGATCGATCTGGCCCTTGCCCGGTGAGAAGCTCCACGTCGGCGTGAGGCCGCCGACGATCTTTCCCGACGCATCCTTCGGCGATGCGCCAAAGCGCACGACGTCGCCCGTCCGCGCCGTGAGCTTGCGCGGTGTAAGCTCGATGTCGGCAATCGTGTTGGCGACCACCTGTACCGGGACGCTCGCCGTCGCGGGAGCATCGGTCGCCGCAATGGTCGCCTTGCCCGGCGCAACGGCGACGATCATTCCGTCGGCGTCAATCTTCACCACACCCGGCGCACTCGACGACCACGCAACCGGATCGGTCTCTCGGCGATCGTCCGCCTTCGTGAAGACATCCGCCATCGCGCGCACACGCTGGCCGACGACGAGCTTCGACGGCACGGCCTTCACGCGAATCTTCGCCGGCGCGTCGGGCACCATCACGACCTCGAAGCGATGGATGTATGGCTTGTAACCGGGGATGAGCGAAACCACCGAACCCGTGACCTTGCCGGTGCCACGCGCGATGACCCAGCCGGAGGTATCGATGCTGCCGCCGTTCGCCGCCGCGGGGGCGAAGCGCAACCTGGCGTCGTCGATCTTCTGGCCGTTCGCGTCGTACGCGACGGCAGTCAGGTGGATCGAGTCACTGGCGGCGACGACGAGCTTCGCCGGCGACAGGGAGATGCGCGCGACCGGCGACGCCTTGAGCGTGGGCAACTGATTGGCGGCCTGGCCCTGCTGCAGCAGGAGCAGTGCGGCGAATGCGACGATCATGGTTGCGACTGTGCGGGACGTGGGGGGATTGGGTGCGCCATCCGCGGCGCTGCCGTAACGTGTAGTGCGCACTACGGCGCGTCAAACAGCGAAGATTCTCGTCGTCATGGCCAAGCCGCCGCTTCC